>DFBG01000040.1:6943-31059 GCA_002367305.1 Actinobacteria bacterium UBA3086
ATGGCGGCCCAGAACAAGGCCAGTGTGTTCGATCTCAAACAGGCGCGCGCCAAGCGAATCGGAAAGGAGCGGGCGGAGACGCTGCCCGATTCCGATCTCGTCGTGTGCACCTGCCCGCCTGCAGAAGAGATCATGGCCGAGTTCAGCGGCGATGGGCTGGCCGGCAAGATGTACCCGGGCTTCGAGGAGCGTGGCGAGCAGGCGCGCATGGCCGAGGCGGTCGTGGAGGCGTTCACCCGCGGTGGTCATGTCGCGGTCGAGGCGGGGACCGGTGTGGGCAAGTCACTCGCGTATCTGGTACCCGCTGCCCGGTTCGCTCTGCACAACGGTGTGGGCGTTGGCGTTGCCACTAAAACGAACTCGTTGCTCGATCAACTCATCTACAGTGAACTGCCGGCGCTCTCTCAGGCGATTGAGGCCGAGGGGGGAGAGCCGCTTCGCTACGTGGCGCTCAAGGGCTACGACCACTATCCCTGTTTGCGCAAGATCGACCAGTTCGCCATGTCGCTCGGAGATGCGTCGGATGAGGGCGAGATCGCTGCGACAGCCGCGCTGCTCGCATGGACGGCCCAGTCCAGCTGGGGTGATCTTGACGCCACCAACATTCACTGGCGGCGCCCCCTGCGATCGGCGCTCGCGGCATCGGTCCCGGACTGCACCCACAAGCGTTGTCGCTTCTATCCCAACCTCTGCTACCTGCACGGGGCTCGGAGAAGAGCTTCATCGGCACATATCGTGGTCACCAACCACGCGCTGCTCTTTCGCGACGTTGTCGTCGAGGGCGGCATCCTGCCTCCATTGCGGCACTGGGTGATCGACGAGGCCCACGCTGCGGAGTCCGAGGCGCGCAAGCAGCTTTCTATGACAGCGAGCCGGTCGGAGCTCTCGATCGTATTGGGCTCGCTCCGTTCGGGCACGCGAGGTGGTGCACTGGAGAACGTTCGTCGCGCGGTTCGCAAGCAGGCGCTGGACGATCCGAGCGTGATCTTCACCCTGCTCGCTCAGATGGAAGAGACCGTCACGAATGCGGCCACCCTGTCTGACTCGCTGTTCGAGTTCGTGCGCGACCTGGGTGCGGAGACCGCTGATTCTGGTTACGACACCCGCGAGATGCGTGTGACACCGCAACTCCGAGATACCGGTGCCTGGGGCACGGTGGCCGGTGTGGGCTCGTCGCTCGCGAAGAGGCTCAAGTCCATCGTGGAGGACGGCCGCACCCTCATGACGCGTTTGGAGGAGATAGGGCCGGAACTGGGCGACGCGCGCGCCGATCTTGTGGGACTTCTGTCCCGGTGTGCCGGTCAGGCTGAGGCGCTGGTGGCGGTCATCGATGGCGAGGAGACCAGATTCGTCTACTCGGTCACGGTCGACAGACGGCCCAAGAACAACGTCGACAAGCTAGCAGCCTCACTGCTCGACGTCGGCGAGATCCTCGCCGAGGATTTCTTTCCTCGCACACGGTCCGCCATTTTCACGTCGGCGACCATCGCCACCGGCGATGATTTCTCTCATTTCGCTCGATCGATAGGGCTTGATCGTCTCGAAGGTGACCCCTGGGTCTCATTGAGGCTCGATTCCAGCTACGACTTTGAGCGGCAGATGGCGGTCTTCGTGCCTCGAGACATAGATCCTCCAAGCGCGCGCGGCGGGTATCTCGCGCAGCTCGAGTCGCTTCTGTACGACCTGCACATGGAGATGGGCGGGTCGGTGTTGACGCTCTTCACCAACCGTCGCGACATGGACGCGCTGTACCGAGCGATCGGTCCGCGATTACGCGAGCATGGTCTGGGGCTGCTGGTCCAGGGCCGTGGTGCGTCTGCCAAACGACTGCGCGATGAGTTCGTGGCCGATGAGCGACTGTCGCTGTTCGCGACCAAGTCGTTCTGGGAGGGCTTCGACGCCAAGGGCGACACGCTGCGTTGCGTCGTGGTCCCCAAGTTGCCGTTCGGGCCGGTGAACGACCCACTGCTCGAGGAGCGCAAGGAGCGCGATGGTGCATGGTGGCAGCACTACTATCTGCCCGAGGCGATCATCGAGCTGAAGCAGGCGGCTGGACGTCTGATCAGGTCCTCAACCGACGAGGGGTGTCTCGTGTTGGCAGACACACGGGTCATTGGCGGCAAGCCGTATGGGCGGCGGTTCCTGGAGAGCCTGCCGGTCCGCGACATCGAGGTCATGGACTCCAAGGACGTGGCATCCGAGGTCGGGCGTCGGTTCGGGCGTCAGCCCGAGTAGCTCTCCGCTACGGCCAGGACCGCTGCGCGGACCTCGGGCGGGGACAGTGCTTCCGCGGTTCCGCCGCGAGCGGCCACGCGACGCGCGATCCAGTCGGTGCCCGCAAACGGGATATCCACGACGAGAGTGTCTGCTGTGGAGCCATTCACCACGCAGGCTCCGGGCCAGTCCCGAGCCGAGAAATCGGCCGGGTTGTCGAATCGCACGCGTGCGAGCGGCAGGTTGCCTGAGGGCGCTGCGGAAGGGGGCACCACGTCTGCCGATGAGGACTCGAAAGTCTCGCCGGTCTCCCTCGCCGAGCGGATCCGGTCGATCCGGAACGTGCGCTCTGCACCCGCCAGTCGGCAGCGGGCCGCGACGTACCACGCGCCACGCTCGGCGAACAGCACCAGCGGCTCTATGTGGCGCGCGGTACACGCGCCACCGGCGCCCTCGTATTCGATCGCGACCACCCGGTGGGCGCCGGTGGCCGCCGCGAGGGAGGCGTACGTCCCACTCGCATGTCGCGCACTCGCCGCCTGTACCATGCGCTCGGCTTCAGAGGCGTCGAACTCCCTCGCGGTCGCGCCCCCGAGTCGCTGCACCAGCGGGTCGTCGGCTGCGTAACCGGCAGCCTGCAGCGCGGCGGCAAGTGCGTTGGCCTCAGTGAGCGACAGGCGCACGGGCCGATCCAGTGATGGCAGCGCCGAGTAGACCTCGACCATTCCGTCGACCACGAACACGTCGATCATCTCGTCGGGGGTGAAGGGAGCAATTCCGCAGAGCGAAAGCGTAGAGAGGTCGGACGCAAGCTCGGACGGCGAGGCCCCCAGTTCTGCCGCCAGATTCTCTAGCGGTATCTCGGTGCCGCTTTCGAGGCGGGCGATGATCGCCAATAGACGGCGAGCTCGTTCGGAGGCGGGGGTTCTAGCCATGAATCAGCGCCACCTCTCGAGCCGTGTCCGCGAGTTGCGTGGCGATGTCGCCCGGCGATTCTATCCTGATGCCAGGGCCGTTCTCGATCACCCAGCGCACCAATGACCCAGCGTCGCGGGCGGTCACGGTCCAGAGGACCTCATTCCCGTCATCACGGAGGGACCCGAGGTCCGAGGCCAGACCCGCCGCGCGCCAGGAGGCATGTTCGTCGAAACGCAGAACCGCCTCGAACTCATGTGCGCCGTACTGGAACGGGAGGCGAATGAATGTCGAAACATCGAAGTTCTCAGGTCGTGTGAAATCCGGGGATTTGGGACGAGCGGTGTTGACGATGAGCTCGTTCATCCGTGCGACGGTGTAGGTGCGGGGTTCATCGCGATCGGTGTCGCGGCCCACCATGTACCAACGGCCATCACGCAGGAAGAGGCCGTAGGGCTCCACGTCGTGGGGGGCGGTGCGGCCGAGTGAGTTGGTGTAAGAGAACCCCACGCGCTTCGAGTTGCGGGTGGCGAGCTCCAAGGTTGCGGCGTCATCGGCCTGCTCTCCCGGGGACTCGTCGGCCTGACGCGAAGCGACCGGCACGTCGAACGACTCCAGACCGCTAGCGAGCTTTGCCAGCGCGAGCCTGAGCTCCGGAGCGAACGGGAATGATACGTCACTCAGAGCGGCGGTGCCTGCTGCTCGCACGGCCGCTGCCTCACTGGCTGAGAGCGCGACATCCGCGACGAATGTGGCCCCTGCGTCGAGCTGATACCGTCCGGTCTCGTCGGCTTCGATCACGAATCCTGCTGCACGCAGTTCGTCTTTGTCGCGCTCGAACATGCGCAGGAACGCCGCTTCGTCCTGTCCCTCGGGGTAGCCGACCACGTCGCGCCTCAGGGACTCGAGGCCCACGGGGTCTTTGGCGTGCGCCAGATACAGCGCGAGGTTCACTATGCGTTCAACGGCGTCTGCCATGAGGTCTCCTCGGCTGGGCTCGATGCGATCAGGTATCGGAAGTCCGAGTATATTGCAGCGGCCTGTCCCGATTCTAGCCGAGGAGCCTACTGCGTGAGAGAAAAGTCGGGCAAAAGGAAACGAGGCGCGTGGGGGGACGCGCCTCGTTCAATTTCGAGCGGTCGTCCCCCGACCCTGAGGGGGGGGGAGGAGAGGTCGGGTCGACCAGCTCGCATGTATCCTAGCAACAGATATGCCATTTTGAAACTTCGTTAAGGTTGAACAGTCTCCGGTAACTCCGTTGCGGGGGGGGCAGGATGAGGATCAGGGGTGACCGGGAACAGTTTCATCGGTGATTCTGAGAACCGATTCCCCCGGTCGGGTATCCTCCAAGATGACAGTGGAGGGGCCCGCGGAAGAGGGGCGTCTCGGAGGAGGACTCATGGAAACGTATGACATAGATACCGATGCGGTGCAGCGCGCTCCGGAAGAGCCGCCACGCAAGCGTCGCCTCTGGCTCTGGATTCTCCTTGTGCTGCTTGTGGCCGGGGCTCTGGGCTTCGGGGGCTATCTCGTGTTCGGTGAGATGCAGGCTCAGCAAGCGGCGAGCGACGACATCGACGCGGCGTCACGACTTCTGGAGTCGGCAGATGCGATCGTGATCGAGGTCGATGAGGTCGTGCGCGCTGAGATCGATGCCGAGCTGGGTGTTCGTGCTCAGGATCTGCGCGGTGAGCTACCCGCAGCACTGGACGACCTGAGCGCGGCAATCGCCCTCGTCGACGGGGCACTGGACGAACTTCCTGGGGCCGACGTCCCGTACGCACGAGCGCTCAAGGCCTCCGCCGAACCGCGTATCGAGATGCTTGAGCTGGCCGATGGGCTGCTTGCGGCCAACGTGAAGGCCGCCGCCGCACTCGATCCATCGATCGAAGCCTGGGACCTAGTCCTTGAGGCCGAGGCCATTTCCGATCAGGCGGTGGCCAAGTACAACGAGCTTGAGAAGGAGAGCGTCACTGAATCGGTCGAGCTTTCGACCAAGGCTGAGGAACTCATCGGTCGTGCGAACGAGTTGTTCAGCGAGGCGGCCACCGGTTTCCCTGAAGCCGATTTTTCCGACTACCTCAGCTACTGTGAGGGCAAGTTGGAGATGTTGGCTTTGTCCAAGAAGGCGGACGAGAGTTGGCTTGCCGGCAAGATCGAAGAGGCCAACGAGACCATCTCGCAGTACAACGAAAAGGAGACCGCAGTGATCGAGCTCGCGAAAACGCTGCCCGATTCACCGGTCGAAGCAGTCGCAGTCGCGTATGAGGCGCTTGCCGACGATGACACCACGTCCTATTTCGATGCACGGCAGAATGCCACGCAGGCCGACGCTGCGCTACAGGAATTCGGCGGCGTTTAGGCAGTTCAGGCGGGGTGATGGTTGAGGCAAGCCGATCTGGAGGGGGTCGCTATGAGTGAGGCGTTTTGGTCCGGGTGGGGGTGGCCTGCGGCGACTGCGGCATTGGGATTCGTGTACGTCGCGCTTCTCGCTGCGCAATGGTACAAGCGACGCAAGCCGCATCAGTTGGCGTGGGCTGTTGGCTTTCTGTTCTACGCGGTGGCCGCAGTCATGGAGGCGTACTCCGAGGCGACAGCTAACTGGGATCCAACGGTTTACCGTGTCTACATCGTGCTTGCGGCGTCCCTCGTCGGCTTCCTCGGTCTCGGCACCCTCTACCTCATCGCCAAGCGGCGCATATGGGGTCATGCGTATCTCGCCTTCAATCTCGTGCTCCTTGTGGTGTTCTTCTACGGTACATTCACGGCCGATCTGCTCATGGACCAACTGGTCCCTGGCATCACTGTCGGAGGAACGGCTCTCGGTTCTGGCGGAACCTTCCCCAGGTTCATGTCGCTGCCGTTCAATATCCCCGGAACCCTACTTCTTCTTGGCGGCTCCGCGTGGTCGATCAAGCGGTTCTGGGGCAAGAAGGAGTATCGCTACCGCGCGTGGGCCAACGTGTTGATCATCATCGGCACGCTGCTGATCGCTGGGGCGGGTTCCATGGCGCGCGCGGGAGTCACCGCCGGGCTTTATCCTGCCGAGATGGTGGCCAGTGCGATCCTACTTGCGGGCTTCCTCATGGCGAGCACCTTGGAGAAGGGCGCCCATGCCATTCGCGCGAAACGAACCATGGCCGAGGCCGACGAGATCGCCGAATCGACGCGATAGCAGAGCGATGTCCCGTCAGGCGACCTGAGTTCTACCCATCGACGCCGACGCCATCCAACTTCATCACAAACCGCACCCGACCGACTGCGCCCTCTGGCTTTCCCAGGAATGTGTCGTAGTCGGCTGCCGCAGACTTCATCGCACCGGTGAGTGCTTCACCCATGCGCCCGCCGTCCACCGCCTCATCGAGTCCCGATGCCATTTCTCGCAGACCAGACGCGCTGGTCGTGACGCCGGGGAGGTACTGGCCCTGAAGCTTGCCGCCGTCACGTAGTGCGCCCAACGTGGCCATGAGCTCGCCGATCTGCGCGGGCATCGATTCGAGCGCTGAGAGTGACTCGCTGCTGCCGATAAGTCCCGACTCCATTTGGCCGAGACCCGAGGTCACGCCCTGTAGTCCGGCGAGTGTATCGACCATACCCGGCAGGGCCGTGTCGACAGGACCGGACGGTGTGGGCATGGGCACGACGCCCCCGTCGCGCAAAACCATCAGTGAGCCATTTATCTGCGCGAAGGCGTCGGGGATGACCGTCAGCGCCTGAGCTTCGATCGTGATTGTCTCGAGCCCGGAGATCGTCTGCGTCAGCCCGTCGGATATCTCCACGAGAGAGTCCCGAGTATCGGTGAGGCCCATGTCGAGGCCCAAGGCGCCATTGCCGTCTCGGAGTGCCGCGATCATGGCGTCCTGGGTCGCGAGTCCCGCCGCCAGTGCGGTGACTGTTGCATTGCCCGACCCGGCAGCTTCTGCCGCGGCGAGCGCCGTCAGCCCCGAGTTGCTCACAGCCAGCCCATCCAGGAACGATATCTGCCCATTCAACAGGGCGACCATTCCGTCGATGCCGTCGCGGCTCTCCTCGATGCCGGCGGTGAGCGATTCGATACCCGAGGCCAGCTCACCGATGCTTGCGAACTGCGAGGTGTCGATTCCACCGATGATGCCGTCAAGGTAGGCGATCTGCCCGCCGATGAGCTGTTCGAGTCCCGCAGTGCCGTCGCCGAGGTCGCCCAAGGCGACGGTGAGATCACCGAATTGACCGGCCGACGAGGCGAGCCCTTCGGTATCGAATGCCGCAAAGCCGGTGATCACGCCGTCGAGCACGGCGGCGTGGCCATCCGAGAGCTGCGCGAGTCCGTCAACGCCCTCGCGAATGTCCGCGAACATCTGAGTGAAATCGAAGTCGGCTCCGCCCGGAAGCGTGGGGAACGCCGAGACGATGATCGGTTCGACCTGGATATCGGAACCGTCCATCTCGATGGATATCGTCTGTTCGTCCTGGGGGAACGCCATGAACGTGTATGCCATGGTCGTTCCGGTGACACTCAGAATGTCGGCCTCTTCCACGATGTTGTTGAAGCGTGTCCCGTCCAGCGATATCTGTACGGGTGCGAGCATGGGAAGCCAGAAGTCCTTGTCCTCGATCACACTCGCACCACTGGCATCGAGGTACGTGATCTCTCTCGTCATTGGCACGATGTTACGCACGGTCACGTCGATCCGGAGATGTCCCTCGCGCCCGGCGAGATCCTCCGGAGCTATCTCGGATCCGTCGAGCGTGTACACCACCTCGACTTCAAGTGGAAGCGAAACATTGGTCTCTGCTCGATAGAAGAAGTCGCGTCGTCCATCAAGGGACAGATCCCACGTGATCTCGTCGCCCGCGATGCTGGCTTCCACATCATCCTTGAGAGCCTCGACTCCGGTGACGTCGCCCCTGTCGGTGAGCGCCACATCGCCCGTGCCCTCCATCTGGAGCCAGTCGACCACGATCGTTTCACGATGCGCACCGGTGGCATCCATGAGTACGTAGACCGTCTCGTCATCTATGACGGAGACATCGCCTGCAGAGCCGGGTGCTGAGACGGCGACAGAGGAGGCGAGCACGAGAGCCAGCATCGTTATGAGTGCGAGCGCAGCTCGGTTCCGGCGGGAGATTGCGTCGGCAAAGATTCTCATGGCTGTCTCATCTCTTCTTTCGGGCGAGGCGCGGCCAGCCGATGCTGGTCCGCTCGAACAGGGGCTGGGCGAATACGAGCAGTCCGGGAAGCAGGAACACGACGACGAAGAAGCTCACGACCGCCCCGCGGGCGATCAAGAGCGTGAGGTCGGTGATGGTTGCGACGCTGCTCAGGAACACCATTCCGACGGTGGCCGAGAACATGGTGCTGGCGCTGACCAGGATCGAGGGCGCGGCACCGCCGAGCGCCGCCTCCATGGCGTCGACGCGATTGCCGAGGCGGCGTAGCTCCTCTTCGAAACGTGTGGTGAGGATGATCGCGTAGTCGACAGTGGCGCCGAGCTGGATCGCCCCGATCGCGAGAGAGGCTATGAAGATGATGTCCTCGCCACCCGCCGCCGCGATGGCCTGGTTCGTGAAGATCGCGAGTTCGATACCCGCCAAGAGCACCAAGGGAACTGACAGCGAGCGGAAGGCGAGGGCTACAATGATCGCGATGGCGATGATCGAGATGATGTTCACTCGGTCGACGTCATCGATCGACACGTCCTCCATGTCTTGGAGTAGCACTCCTTGTCCGGTCACGTATGCCTCGCCGGGGTAGGTGTCTCCCAGATTCCTGAGTGCCTCGATCACGCCTTCCGTGCGTGAATCTCCCATCTCATAAGCAATGTCGACGCTCATGTAGGTGTGGCCGCTCTTGTAGAACGAATCGCGTGCGCTCTCCGGGATGAACTCGGCCGGGATGAGCGGGTCGATGAGTTCCGTGTAGGAGAACGCTCCCGATACCCCTTCGAGTGCGAGAACGTCTTGCGTGAAGTGATCCAGGTCTCGTCCGCGCCCGGTGTCTTCCAGGATCACGAACGCGGTCTGGTACTGCTCGAAGGCCTCGGCAATTCGATCCGCAGCGGCGAGCGAGGGCAGATCTTCGGGCAGGCTCTCGTCCAAGTTGTAGTTGAGCTCCAGCTGCGAATATCCCCAGACGGCCGGCACGAATGCCAGCAACGTCACCAGGGAGACGATCCCTGCATGCTTGGCGAGGAAGCGCCCCAATGGTGCGAACTTAGGCAGGTGGACCTTGTGTGCGAAACGACGTACGAGGGGGTCGGCGTACAGCATGAGCGCGGGCAGCACGGTGAGTACCGCGACTACGGTGATCGCGACCCCTCGGGCCAGGGTGAGGCCCAGGTCAGCGCCGATCTCGAGACGCATCGCCGTGAGGGCCATGAAACCGGCGATGGTCGTGAGCGATGCGGCGACCACGGACTTGAAGGTGCTCGCGAGTGCAATGGTCATGGCCTCGTCGTTGTCGTATCGCTTACGTTCTTCTTCATAACGGTGGTACAGGAAGAGCGCGTAATCCATGGTGACCGCGAACTGCAGTGCGAACACGATCACGCCGGTCAGGTACGACATTCTCTGTCCCAGGTAGTAGGACATGCCCAAGTTGTACACGACTGCGAGGCTGATGGTGGCCATGAGCAGCAGCGGGATGATCGCGCTCGGCACGGTGAGCGCGAGAGTGACCGCCACGAGTATCAGGGCTGCTGCCGCAAACTTGGTGCGGTCGGCGTTGACGACGTCCTCAAGCTCGAGCTGTTGCGTGCCGGTGATCGAGGCGGTCTCGTCGGCCAAGAGCTCTTTGAGGTCCTCGAATGCGCTTCGGGTGAGCGGATCATTGCCGCCTTTCTCGAAGTTGACGGCGATGAAGGTGGAGTCCTCGTTGATGTAGGTGGAGGTCATGTCGGCGTCCCAGAATTCAGTGGGAACCGCGATGTCCTCGAAGTCGGTGAGCCATGCGGCATCGGAGATGCCCTCGATGAGGTCGATCTTATCGACGATGCGGGCGGTCTCCACCTCCGAGACGCCCTCCAACAGCACCTGAGCGGTGTTACCCAGGGAGAAGTCGTCGTTGAGTATCTGGAAACCCTTGACTGAGTCGAGCTCGGCGGGTACGTACGTGAGCATGTCGTACTCAATCGACGCGTTGGCGAGCCCGAATCCACCCACGACCAGCAAGAGGAGGGCGATGGCCAGGATCTCGCGTTTGCGAGCGACGATGCCGTGAGCGATGCGCAGGATCATGCTGAGATCCCCTCGAGGAAGAGTCGGATGATGAATGCGGCGACCTCATCGGGATCCTCGGAAGCGGGACCGTTGATCGGGGCGTGGAGTGCGCGTGCGGTGATACGGACGTTCATCATGCCGAAGAGGCATTCCGCGGCCAGTGCGGGGTCCACGTTCGCGAACTCCCCGGACTCGATGCCTCGGGTGATCGTGATCGCGAGTGCGCCGATCGTGTTGGCCGTGCGCTCCAGAAGAGAGGTTTGGGCGCCGGTGGTGTCGTCAGTGATCGTGCGGATCAGAAGCCGCATCAGATTCTCGCGCTCAAGGATCAGTCGTACGTATGCGGCCACGAAAGACTCGAGCTGTTCACGGGCGGTGCCCGGTGCGTTGAGGGCCACGTGTGCGCCCTTGCGAATGAGCTCCCCTGTCTGCTCGATGAGCGCGGTCAGCAGCGACTGTTTGTCCTTGAAGTGGTAGTAGATGAGGCCTGTGGACACATTGCATGTTTCGGCGATGTCCGCCACCGCCACCGCATCGAACCCCCGACGACCGAAGAGGTCCTCGGCGCATGCGAGGATGCGGGCGGCTGTCTCGTGCTGTGGGTGTTTGTTCGCGGAGTTCATCGATCTCGCCCCTTGTCGTTACTACTGACTGAACGTTCAGTCAGTAGTACTATACCGCAGGGCTGATGCGATTCCTCTTCAATATCTGCGTGCGTGCCGTGATGCTAGTCCTCGTAGCCTGAACCCATGCGTGCGAGAGCGCCGACCTCGAAGACCACGACGCGCGAGCCGCGCACCTCCAGGATGCCGTCATCGCGCAGCTTGCCGAATGCGCGCGAGAGAGTCTCCGGCACGGTGCCCAGAGCCGAGGCCAGGTCGCCCTTGGCCATTCCCAGCTCGACGACGAGCCCGTCGGGCGTGGTCTCGCCGACAGTGAGCGATCGCTGGAACAAGAAACGCGCAAGCCGCGCGGGAACGTCCATGGAAAGCGTCTGCACGACGCTCGTGAAGTTCACGACCTTGCCGGCCAAGTCCGAGATGAGCGATCGGGCCACGGCGGGTTCATTGGCGAGCATCTTGAACAGGTCTTCTCGGCCAATCCACACGATCTGGCCGTCTGTGGCGGCTTCGATGGTGGCAGGGAGACGACCGCCGGAGAGTGCGGCGATGGTTCCGAACGGGTCGCCGGCGCCAAGATCCTCAAAGATGACGCGCCTGCCGTCGGCGCCCAGGTAGTACACGAGTACCTTGCCGGTCACCACAACGCCGAAACGGTCTGCAGGATCCCCCTCGGAGCCCAGAAGTTGGCCGCGTTTGACTCGTACGAGTCGGGCAGTTCCCGCAAGCTCACCCACGGCTTCATCGCTCGCGGTACGCCAGAGTCGGCACTCGCGCAGGGCGACGAGTACTTCGCGTGGAACATCTGTTGAGGGGTTCGTCATAGGGCGTTTCTCTCCTCGGCGGGTATTCCTTACCCGAATTGTAAGGATTCTTGCGCATTTTGACATGAGTCAAGGAACCGCGCGACCGGGGTAGGTAGGGTCAGGGAGACGAACACGGCATGGGGATGCAGCAGGGGAGAGAAAGGGTCGCCGAGATGGCAGAGGGTTCCAACAAGTTTGCAGAGCGTATGGCTGACGCGAAGGTTGTGAAGGACACGCGTCTTCTGGGCGACTTCTGTGAGATCTACTGCAAAGGCAACCCCACGCATGCCGAGCGTATGCCGCTCATAAGCGAGGGCGTGGAGCTGGGCGTGTACGGGACTAAGGCGCCGGTCGTGTGTCGTGATTGTGCGGAGCTCCTGGTGTACGGCGAGAAGCGACGTGCGTTCTGTCCCAAGGACCCCAAGCCGTTCTGCAGCAACTGCGACACCCACTGCTACAGCCCTCCGATGCGCGAATACATGCGCGAAGTCATGCGTTACGCCGGCCCTCGCTCCATGTGGCATGGACATGCCATTGACGGCATCAAGCACCTACTCGAGAGCCGAGCCGCCAAGCGTGCGGCGACCGACTCCCTTACACCCCCCAACTGAGAGGAACCGCACATGAGCACGACCACGACACGACAGATCGTTCACATCGACGAAGATCTCTGCACCGGCTGCGGCCTGTGCGTCTCGCCGTGCGCCGAGGGCGCGATCCAGATCATCGACGGCAAGGCCAAGGTCATCCGCGAGGAGCTTTGCGACGGCGCCGGCTTCTGTCTGGGCGTCTGCCCGGAGGGTGCGCTCACGATCGAAGAGCGCGAGACGGTGGCGTTCGACGAAGAGGCGGCCGAGGAGATCATGGCCGAGAAGCTCAAGACGTATATCCCGCAAGTCTGCTTCAACTGCGGCACCGACGAGGAAAACGCACCGCTTCTGCCGGTCCGCACCAAAGGTCAAAGCACGTGGGTCTGCACGCGATGCCTGCCTGCACTCATCCACGGATAACCGCAAGGAACCACCAGCCCCGGACCATCGTCAGAGAAAGAAGGAACACGTATGTTCTGCAATCAGTGTGAACAGACCTCCAAGGGCGTTGCGTGTACGACACGTGCCGTCTGCGGCAAGTCCCCCGAGGTCGCTGACCTCCAGGATCTGCTCGTCAACATGACGCGCGGCATCGCTTCCGTCGCCATCGAGGCCGAGAAGGTCGGCGTCAACACGGTCGAGGCCGCGCACTTCGTCGCCGATGCGCTCTTCACCACGCTCACCAACGTCGACTTCGATGCCGACTCCATTGCGGCGAAGGTCGACCAGGCTGCCCGCCTGCGCGGTGCGCTCAAAGCGGCCGTTGTTGCGGCCGGCGGCACCGTGCCGACCGACACCTTTGTGGACCTCGATCCCGCAGTGACCGTAGAGGAGAAGGAAGCTCAGGCGCACGAGTTGGGCTCCCCCTGGGACACCACGCGTGATGAGGACATCCAATCGCTTCAGCAGACCACCCTCTACGGGCTCAAGGGCATCGGCGCATATGCGCATCACGCGACCACGCTTGGCCAGGAGGATCCGGAGATCGGCTCCTATCTGTTCAAGGCGCTCGCATCGCTCTCCGATACCTCGCTCGGCCTGAACGAATGGGTCGCACTTGCCCTAGAGTGCGGCAAGGTCAACCTGCGCACCATGGAGATCCTGGATGCCGGTAACACGGGCACGTACGGCCACCCCGTGCCGACCGAGGTACCGCTGGGCCATCGTCCCAACAAGGCCATCCTGGTCTCGGGCCACGACCTGGCCGACATCGCCGCAGTGCTTGAGCAGACCGCAGGCAAGGGCATTGACGTCTACACACACGGCGAGATGCTGCCCACGCACGCATACCCCGAGCTCAAGAAGCACGCGCACTTCTACGGCCACTTCGGCACCGCGTGGCAGAACCAGCACAAGGAGTTCGCGGCTTTCCCGGGCGCGATCCTCATGACCACCAACTGCCTCATGCCGCCTAAGGACGAGTACGCCGGCCGACTCTTCACTTCCGGTCCCGTGCAGTTCGCGGGCATTCCGCATGTCAGTCGCGATGATCTCTCATCGGTAGTCGCAAAGGCTCTCGAGATGGACGGATTCACCGACGAGACCGACAACGGCTCCGTACTGGTCGGCTTTGGCCGCAACACAGTGCTGGGTGTCGCTCCGCAGGTCATCGACGCCGTGAAGCAGGGCGCGATCAAGCACTTCTTCCTCGTCGGCGGGTGTGACGGTGCCAAGCCGGGCCGCAACTACTACACCGAATTCGTGGAGCAGGCACCTGCCGACACCGTCGTTCTCACGCTGGCGTGTGGCAAGTTCCGCTTCTTTGATAAGCAGCTGGGCGACATCGGTGGCATCCCGCGTCTGCTCGACGTGGGCCAGTGCAACGACGCCTACAGCGCCGTTCAGATCGCGCTCGCGCTTGCCGATGCGTTCGATGTCGGCGTGAACGAACTGCCGCTCTCGATCGTGCTGTCGTGGTACGAGCAGAAGGCCGTCGCGATCCTGCTGTCGCTCCTTTACTTGGGTATCACGGACATGCGCCTCGGGCCGACCCTTCCCGCCTTCATCACGCCCAACGTGATGCAGGTACTGGTCGACAACTTCGGCATCATGCCCATCGGTGAGTCTGCCGCAGATGACCTCAAGGCCATCCTCGGCGACGGGGCGGTTGCATAGTCATGTTGAATCGCAAGCTCGCCGTCACGCTGTCTCTCGTGGTTGTCGTACTGGCTGCCGGGCTGGTGCTGTACTACTTCGGTGGACCGCAGGCGCCGGCGGATGCCGCCACTTCGGTGTCGTCCCAGGTAGCCGATGGTGATGCAGGGGATACCACGTCGGGGGCAGCTGCCCCCGACGACTCCCCGCTCGCGATCCAGATCCCTGGATGTGTGTGTCATAGCGATGACCCGCAACTGGTGGAGGAGCATGCCACCTATCGTATGAACGAGTGCTTTGGCTGCCACGCCGACGGCACACCTGCGATGGGGAATTAGCTCGTCATGCGCGCCTTCCTTCGGGATTTTGGCCGAGGCTTCGCGATCACGATCGCAGTGATCGTGCTGCTGGTCGGTGTGCTCTACCTCTTTGGCGGTATGTGGACACCCTCCAGCGAGATTCGCGCTGAGCACGATGCGCTTGTCGCCGCCGGTGAAGCTGAGGCCATCCCGTGGCGTTTCACGATCCCCGTTCCGGGATGTGTGTGTCACAGCGACGACCCGGTTCTCACCATGGAGCATGCGGGTCGTCGGATTCGCGAGTGCAACAGCTGTCACTAGGTGATTTCTCGTGCTGTGGGGAATGTTTCCTCTGGAGTATCATTGTGTGAGATTGGGAGCGACTTCTCGATCACATACTGACGATGCACTCAGGAGGGGACGATGGCGGAAACCGCCAGATATCTTCGCGAACTCGCAGACACGATAGGTCCGCGCCCGGCAACCACTGATGCCGAGGCTCAGGCCGCCGACATGATCGAGGCGGTCTTCAAGACTCGTGGTCTCGATGTCGAGCGCCAAGAGTTCGACTGCCCGCGCACCTATTCATGGGCGTACGTCATCTACCACGTTCTCACGATGGGCGCCGCTGTCGCAGCTGGCTGGCCCATGCTCATCTGGCCCGCATTCGCCGTGTCGGCCGTTGTCGCCTTTGTGATGTTCATGGATCTCGATACTCGCTGGGGGCTCTCGTCGATCATGCCCAAGGGTCCCAGCCAGAACATCGTCGCCAAGCACATCCCCCGTGCACGCCGAGGAGAGCGCGTCCGCCGCGTGGTCGTGGTGGCTCACTACGACTCCGCGATCGCCTCACTGGCTTTCTCGCCGGGACTGGCCAAGAACTTCGCCATCACCTTCGGCCTCATGAAGATCATCACCTTCGGCGTACCGGTGCTCATCCTGGCCGACGCACTTCCTTTCACCTCCGCCGCCGACCCGTACCTGTGGTACGCGACGATGGCCTTCTCGGCGTATCTGTTGGTCCCCACATTGATAAACGCTCATCGCGAGTTGTTCATGCATGCGACGGACGGCGCGAACGACAATGCATCCGGGGTGGCCGCGATGTTGGGCGTCATGGAGCAGGTCGTGCCCGAGGTTCCGGAGACGCCCACGCGTGCGTTCACGCCTGTGCGTACGAGTTCAGAGCACCTGGAGCAGGAAGGCCTCGTTCCTGATGACGCCGTGCTTTCGTATTCGCCAGCAGGTGCCCCCGAGCAGGACCTGACCACGCTTCCCGATGACTTCGAGTGGGCCGAAGCGCCTTCTCACTCGCCGCAGCAGGGAACCTTCGATCTCGATACGGTCGAGTTCGATGCTGTCGGCGTTGAGCCACCCGTGCCAGCGCGCGAGGTGAGCGATGATCGGTTGTTCGGTGCGCACGAGCCAGCAGATGATTTCGATTCAGATGATCTGGATGATGAGTTTTCTGATCCGCGCGAGCGCGAGGACGAGCCGTTGTCTGATCCGGTGGTCGATTCACCATCGCCCAAGCGCGGAATTCGCAACTTCTTCGGCAGGGGCCGTCGCGAGGGTGGTGCAGTGTCGAGCTGGCTGGGTGTTGATGGAGAGTTCGACGCGCGAGATGAGGGCAAGAAGATCGGGTCGTGGGATTCGTTCACTCAGGATGATGGAGATGACGATGGCTGGGGATCCAAAGGTGGTTGGGCCGGAGACGACCCCATCGGCGATCCTGAGTTCGCCTCAACCGAAGCGCATCGTATCCGGCGTCGCGTGACCGAGTCGGTCGACCGCAGCCTCGCCGACAAAGAGATATGGTTCGTGGCTACCGGCGCCGAAGAGTCAGGCACATGGGGCATGCGCCAATTCTTGGAGGAGCACGCAGCTGAACTGCGTGGTGCCTCGATCATCAACATAGACAACATCGGCTCCGGCAACCTGCATTGGGTGACCGAGGAGGGCATGGCTCGTCGCTATCGTGCCGATCGTCGCCTGATCGGTGCAGCCAAGCGTGTGGCTCGCGAGAAGGGCGTCGCGATCCGCTCGCGCGCCTACAAGGGGCTTTCCACCGACGCCACACCCGCGCTTGCGCGCGGCTATCGTGCCTTGAGCATGATGGCGTTCGACATAAACGGTCGCTTGCCCAACTGGCATTGGACCTCGGACACCACGGACAACGTGGACATCGAGAACATCGATACCTGCGTCGACTTCGTCACGGGCATAATTCGCGAGCTCTAGTCTTCCGCAACAACACGTCGCGTACGACGTACGGCGAACTTGTCGGCATAGAATGCGAGTATGGTTCCCGCAGTGATGAGCACGGTCGACGTCCAGAACACCGGCTCCATGAACGGCGAGCGCTGTAGCGCCACGACTACGACCGCGAAGATCACGAATCCCAGATGCAGCAGGCCCGAGCCGATCTTGGTCAGGCGCCCCTCGGTGAGGTACGAGGGGCCGCGTGCACCAGCGATCGTCATGACCACTACTGCGACCTGAATCAGCGCAGCGAGCACCAGGTAGACCGTGAGGCCTTCTGCCGGACTGCCCGTGAAGGCCCACGCGACTATCCCGGCGACGATCATTCCCGCTGAGACGGCCACCAGCGCCGTGCGCGAGAAGAGGCGCTTGGGCACGCAGAGCCCCATCACTATCACGAGTGCCAGGACCTGCGGTGCAGCGATGGCGTTCATGACGTCCACGAAATCGTAGTAGCCAGCCTGTTGCCACAGGGGGATCTGTCTCGTCGCCCACCATGAGTACAGCGTGCCGACGAATGACTGCAGGCCCAAGCCTCCGAGGAGCACGACCGTGGCCACCGTGAGGCCGAAGTCCCACGAACGACGGTGAGCGGTCGTTTCATGTGTGCTGTTCATCTGTCGGGTCCTCCTCTCAGGCGTAGCTGTGAGCGCCGGGCACGATATAGGTGGTCAGGTAGGTGAGCACGAGCACAAGGAACGAGAGCATCGCCAGCAGGGCCACCCAACGCCACATGCCTTTGCGACGCAGGTAGAGACGTCCGTGCAGGTAGGCGGTGTAGAGCAGCCACATCATGATCGACATGTTGACCTTGCCGGACCACCACCACGAGTCGCCCTGCCACGCCAGGATCGCCCAGGGGAAGCCCAGCAGCATGCCAAAGGTGAGCGGCAGGTAGCCGAGGCGAGCCCATCGGTAGGCGGTCTCCTCATAAGCGGAGTGTCGGCGACGCCACATGAACAAGGTGGCGACGAAAGACATCACGAATGCACCGTAGGAGATGAAGAGAAGAGGCGGATGGATCCACATGTACCACGTGTTGTAGTAATAGGCGCGGGATCCTTCCATGCCTTGATAGGCTCCGACTGCGGCATTGATGTCGCCCGACGCAGTGGCTGCGAGATAGCCGCGATACTGGCCCAGAAACTGCGGCAGAGGGTCGGTGAACGGCTGACCCCAGAGCACCGCGCCAATCGTCAGCAATGCGAGAGAGAAGCACACGCCGGGCATGAGCTCGGGGCGATGCCGCTTGGCGAACAGCGCCATGAGGCCCAGGATGAGCGCCCACACGAAGAGCTTCTCGGACTCCACCCACAGTGAGACGGCCACATGCCCTGTTGTCTCGCCGGTGACGGGGCTGACCACGGCGGTTATCTCGTACAGACGCCAGTGGAACCAGACGAGCGCCACCTCGCCGCTCACGAGCAGGCCGACCACGACCCATAGTGTTCGTTCGCGAATCTTCTCCAAGGAGGGGACGAAGGATACGAGGCCCAGGAACACGGCCGACGCGAGCAGCGCCCACTGGATCGGTCCGCCGACACGAGCAAGCGCCTGCAGGAGCGCGGTCAGCTCTGTATCGATTGAAACAGGGTTCACGGGTTCTCCGTTGAAGGTAGGCTTTACGGAACAAGGGGCGGTTCCCGCTGGTCGTGCGTGCGGCAAGTATACAGCGCGGAATGATACACTTCCTGAACCTGAGTCTCGCACCTCACCTGCCGGGGTGAGGCGTGACATGTCCGGAAGGTAGTACCGACGTGAGTCCGAGCCGGATGTTCAAGAAACTCGCAAGAAGCATGATGGTCTCCTGGCGCAAGGAGCCCACGCGATACGACATAGAAGCCCTCCAGGCGAACATCGGCCGTGTAGGGCTTGTCATTCGCGTGCGCTGGATCCTCGTCGCCGTTCTCGGCGTGTACTCGATTCTGGCACTCGGTGCCTACGCGATCGAGACTCCGTTGGACAAGGTGCTGACGAATATCACGGTGCCCGCCGCCGCTATGGTGTTCGTGCTTCTGTACAACACCTACTACCAGATCACCTATAAGTACCTGGGTAACATCGCGATCCTCAATCACGCGCAACTGCTTTTCGACGCCATCGTCGTGACGGTGCTCGTGTACTACAGCGGGGGAGTGCACTCCTGGTTCTGGGCGATGTACTCGTTGTTCATTCTCGAGGCGGCGTTCATCCTGCCTCGTAGGTGGCATGCCTACTGGCTTGCAGCCGCCTCGGCGGTCATGGTCGGTGTTGTCTTCTGGGGCGAGTACTTCGGGGTCATCCCTCACCGTCAGATCCCTTATACGACCGAGGTGCTCTACTCGAATCTCTCGTATGTCTCGGTCAGGTACTTGTGGCAACTGGCCGTCCTCTTCGGAACCGCGACCGTGTCGACGCTCATGACCTCGCGAATGCGCATGCGCGAGGAGGAACTCGAGGCATCGTCGATCATTGACGACAAGACGGGTCTCTATGACCGAGCCTACTTCCACCGTTCACTCTCAAGCGAGATGTTGCGCGCCGAGCGCGATGAACGTCGAATCTCGCTCGTGCTCGTGGATCTCGATGGATTCGGTCGCGTGAACACTATTCTGGGATTCGAGCGTGGGGATCAACTGCTCCGCATGATCGCTCAGAAGATTCAGGAGACCGTCTACAACCCGCACGGACGAGGTTCCGAGACGAATGTCGTCTGTCGCTATGGTGGCGAGGAGTTCGCGATTCTCGTGGCCGAGAACAAGCGACAGAGTGACGGGGGGCCCTCCCTTGATGATGCGCTCTCACTTGCCGAGGCGGTGCGTGTTGCCGTGACGGATGTACGCCTCGATGACACCGGGGTGACCGCGAGTATGGGTGTCGTCTCCTTCCCCGATGACGCCATGAACGCCGATGAGCTTCTCGCTATGGCCGACGAGGCCCTTTCACGCGCATTCTCAGCCGGTGGCAACCGTGTCGCCTCCTCTGCGCACGAGTGATCGCCTGCGGCGTGGTGCCGCAGTCGCGATCATCGCGATCGTGTCGGTGCTCCTTGTCATCGGTGTGACGCTCCTTCCGCTGCTGACCCCTGTGTACACGCGCACCGTCGCTGGTCTCTTCAATCCTCAGGAGCGCGCAGATCTCTCTCGTGAACGTTCTCTCGAGATGGCCGAGGAAGTTCGCCGCTTCGTCACTGACCCTGATTCAGAAACGCTGCCGAGCGTCGTGGATGACCGTGAAGGCTTCGATGCGTCCTCCGTTGCACATCTGGCAGATGTGCGCGACGTGATGATCAGCGCCAGAGTGGCGACAGGGGTTGCTGCAGGAGTGCTTGCGATCGCCATCATGCTGCTGCTTGCGCGGAAAGAGTGGCGTGTGCTCGGTGCCGGGCTCCGTGGTGGCGGCTACATGATCATTGGAGCAGTGCTGCTGCTGGGCGTTGCGGGGATCGTGGATTTCGACGGCCTGTTCGCAGGATTCCATGGCATTTTCTTCGAGTCAGGCACCTGGACGTTCCCGTCCGGTTCGCTTCTCATACAGCTCTTTCCAGAGCAGTTCTGGGCTGTCTCGGCAGCTCTGTGGGCTGCGCTCATTGCCGTTGGCGCAGGCTCTCTCTGGTGGCTTGGGGGCTACGCATTGGCTCATGAAGGTCCCCACGAGGGAACTCGTGCTTAACCAACCTTGGTGAGAAAAGCATGACAAGCACGGAATTACGTGCAAAACTACTCGTGGACACGCTCTCGTGTCCGGAGGGGATTTGTTGTTGCAGCTCGGCACGTCGTGTCGATCTGCTGAGAACACACGACGAGGAGGTGAGCGTTTCCGTGGCAGCCAAAGAAGGTTACTGCGTCAAGTGCAAGGCTAAGCGGGAGATCAAGGACGCCCAGGCCATTACGATGAAGAACGGCCGTCCGGCGACTCAGGGTCTTTGCCCGGAGTGTGGTACCAAGATCTTTAAGATCGGTGCCAACTAGTCCCGTATTTGACGGGTTCACGGGCGCTGCGACCGGCAACGGTCTCGGCGCCCGTTGTGTTTCTCGGTCACGGTCTCGTGCGGCCCTCAGGGGGTTGTGGCATTCTGTTGACAGCCCTTGCGGGCAGGCGTAGCGTCGCAAGTTCATTGTGTGGTCGATCGAAGGGTCGAGTGGAGGCGGAAGCGGACAGATGAACGTCATCGTCGTGGGATGCGGCAGGGTCGGCTCGCAGCTGGCAACACTGCTGTCGATCGAAGGCCACAACGTCGTGGTGATCGACAAGGATGCTGAGGCATTCAAGCGTCTCGGAACCATGTTCAACGGCGTGACCATTCGTGGCCTGGGCTTCGACGAGGAGATCCTTCAGGAGGCCGGTATCTCAGAGGCCGACGCTTTTGCAGCCGTGACCGATCTGGACAACACCAACCTCATGGCGGCAGAGGTCGCGCGCAAGATCTTCGACGTGAAGCATGCGGTCGCCCGTCTCTATAATCCGGTACGCGAACGCACTTATCAGCAACTCGGACTCGACTACGTGTGTGGGACGACGCTTGTCGCCGAAGTGCTTCTGGACAAGATCAAATCAGGGCATGGCCATCACCTCACCAATCTGGGTGATGTCGAGGTCATCCAGTTCAAGACCTCCCCGGCTGTGGACGGAAAGCGCGTACGGGATATCGAGATCGCGCGACGATTCCGGCTGGCCGCCATATCGAGGGGCGACTCGATGTTCGTTCCTGAGCCCGATACCATTCTGCAGGCGGGCGACGTGATCGTCGCCTCGATCAAAGAGGAAGCGTTCAGCAAGATCGAACGCTATATGGAGGGCTAGCCGTGTTCATCGTGATCAACGGCGGCGGCAAGGTCGCCTCATACTTGGCGGGGACGCTTCTGGGCAACGGGCACAACGTCGCATTGATCGAGAAGCGCCTTGAGATCGTGAACAAGTTGCTGACCGAGCTGCCCGAGGGCGCGCTCGTGATCCATGGCGATGGGTGCGATGCCCAGTACCAGGATGACGCTGGCGTGGGCCGCGCAGACGTGTTCGTGGCCTCCACGGGTGACGATGACGACAACTTGGTCGCCTGTCAGCTTGCCAAGGTCGCTTTCGGCATTCCTCGTGCCGTGGCTCGGGTCAACAATCCCAAGAACGAGCACATCTTCAACGCGCTCGGCATCGAGGCGATCTCGTCCACCACGATCATTTCGCGCATGATCGAGGAGGAGGCGACGGTAGGCGATCTTCGTACGCTCATCTCACTGCGCAAGGGAAACATGGCGATCGTGGAGATCGAGCTTCCGACGGACCGATGCGTAGTCTGCAACAAGGAGGTTTCCGAACTCCCGCTGCCGGTCGACTGTGTACTGGTGGCGCTCGTGCGAGGTGAGGAAGTGATCACAGTTCATGGTGATACGGAGCTTCTTCCTGGAGATGTCGTGATCGCCTTCACGGCGACCGAGCATGAGAAGGCCCTGAAGAAGGCGCTCACCGGCTCGTAGGTATTCGGGGTTGGGCTGATCGCCGGTTTGCGAGTGTTCGTCGACCTGCATTACAATCAGCCGCGCGAGATGCGGACGTAGCTCAGTTGGTAGAGCGAGAGCTTCCCAAGCTCTAGGTCGCGGGTTCGAGACCCGTCGTCCGCTCCATACGCACTCATCGGTCGCCTTCGGGCGGCCGTTCTACGCTCCAGGGCACACGACGCACGCTCAACTTGTCGATCCGGCCCAGGTCAGAATCCGGTCGGGATGGAGAAACCTGAAAGGGCCACTATCTCGATACCGGGCTTTCAGCCGTCTCTCTCACGGTGCCCGAGGTCGCCGCCTTTAGGGGCGCGACAAGGCGGAAAGACCACCGTTTGTCGGGTCCGAGAGGTACTGTTGCAGCAGCGGCGGACCGGTGATACACTTCGATGGCTCATTTCCTGCCCCGGGCCTTGCCTTCATCGTCCCGGGGCCGCTTAAGCCCAAAGGAGGTGAACTGATGAAGGCATACGAACTCATGCTCATGCTCGACACCTCTCTCGACGAGGAGGCCCGAGCGGCTGTCCTCGCCAAGGTCAACGAAGTCATCACCGCGCCCGGCGGTGTCGTTGATAACGTCGAGGAATGGGGAAAGCGCCGTCTCGCATTCGAGATCGGCAAGATCACTGATGGCGACTACGTAGTCGTCGACTTCCACTCCGCTCCTGCTGATATCGCCGAGGTAGACCGCGTGCTGCACATCACCGATTCGGTGATGCGTTTCATGGTGGTCCGTCGCGACGATAGGGAGTAAATGACTCCAGCGGCAGAAGTGTGGTCTCACCAGTGGTGAGGTCACGGAAGGGGTGGAGAGAACGATGAGTATCAACAAAGTGATCATAAGTGGGAACCTCACACGCGACCCGGAGTTGCGTTCAACGTCGAGCGGAATGGCTGTGCTCAAGATGGGCGTGGCGGTCAACGATCGTCGTAAGAATCAGCAGTCCGGTGAGTGGGAGGATATCCCCAACTTCGTCGATGTGACCGTATTCGGTGCTCGTGGCGAGGCGCTTTCGCGCTTTCTGTCCAAGGGTGCCAAGGTTGCGATCGAGGGCAAGTTGCGCTGGAGCTCGTGGGAAACCCCGCAGGGCGACAAGCGCTCCAAGCTCGAGGTCATCGCGGACGAGATCGAATTCATGTCCTCGCGCGATGGTGGTTCTGGCGGCAGTCCTCGCACCGAGTCTGGTGGCGGTGCCGGTAAGACCTACGGCGCCGGTTCTAGTGCGGCTCCCGCGGCTCCCAAGCCAGATGACGAAGAGATCCCCTTCTAGTCAAGCCCCGTGTCCGGTCGCCCGATGCGGCCGAATGCATGTAACACCCGTCTCAAGAGAGACGCGGAAGGAGGTACGAAGATGTCCGATTATGTTCGCAAGCCCAGGCGTAAGTACTGTGCGTTCTGCAAGGACAAGGTCGATTACATCGACTACAAAGACGTGCAGATGATCAAGAAGTACATGACGGATCGTGGCAAGATCAAGCCGCGCCGTGTGTCCGGAAACTGCGCTCAGCATCAGCACCAGATCTCTATGGCCATCAAGCGTGCACGTGAGATGGCACTGGTTCCTTACACGGTTCCGGTAGTCAGCGGTCGTGTGGATGGTCGCAGGGGTAGGTAGCACGTGACTGTCCAGACAGCAGGCTCACGGCT
>DFBG01000056.1:0-1356 GCA_002367305.1 Actinobacteria bacterium UBA3086
CCGACACGCGGATTTTCAATCCGCTGCTCTACCACCTGAGCTACCTGGCCATGTGCAGTGCTGAAACATGGTACCCACCTGCTGCGGCACGGTCAAGCAGCGGCTTCATCGGCGTTACGGAGCGAGCGCGGCTTCAATCTGAGTCTCGACCTCGGAACTGACCGCATTCTTGCCGCCGAACACATAGACCTGATCGATGCTGAGCCTGTTGGCCTCCAAAACGGCCCGTGTCTCAACAGAGAGTCCAGTGGGGCTCGTGAGAAGCAGCGGACCCAAGCGCCAGCCCATTGCCGCCCCACCTGCGAGTGCATCGGGGAATGACCACCCGGTCGCAACACCCACGTACTGCCAATCGCCCATCATGAGAACATCGTTACCCCACTCAGCGACGAGCTTGGAGGTATCTGTTCGAGTAGACCCCCCAAGGCGAGTGACCGTGATCGAACCATCTGACAACTCGTCATCGATTCGCATCTCCACGGTGGTGAAGACCGCCGCGGTTCCACCGGCGATGACCACATTCGAGACCTCGCTGCTCTCGAGATACGAGCTGGTGTACGAATCGAGCGTGTTCGACGGCGTGAGCAGTATCGGATAGCCACCCATGAACGCATAGGGCGCGACAGCTAACGCGTCGGCGAACCCATCTCCGCGCACCACAAAGGCGGTGTCGGGAGTTCCTCCAAAGATCACGTCCATCTCGAGGGCCACCTTCTGCGCTGTCTCATAACGCGTGGCTCCGCTGATCCTCTGAACCGTCATGCCGAAATCCGCTGCCGGGTCAGTCAAGAGAGCCTCCACATCCGCCGATACGGCGTTCACGCCCCCAACGATGTACGTCTCGCTGACACCCAACCTGAGAAGCTCGAGCCCGATATCGAACGGAATATCATCCGGCTGGACGAGCAGAAGCGGCGCGCCCAGCGCGCCTGCCAAACCAGAAGCGGACAGCGCGTCAGGGAAGTCGGCGCCCGTCGCCAAGACCGCTGTGGTGGAACCGGTGAATGTACTGGCGCAGATAGTTGCGGCGGTGTTGTAGCGCGACATGCCCGACAGGCGAACGACCTCATCGAACCCGCGGGTTGCATTGAGCTGATAATCACACGAGACCCCTGCATCGGGATACGTATAGACAAGCACGGTGTACTGCCCGTCGCCATAGGGCGGCACAACGAAATCAAGGTGATCGGCACCGTCGAAGTCGAGCGAGTATGCGGCCCACACCTGCTCGCCCAGCACAGTCTCGAATCCGGGTTGGAACACATAAAGCGCAAGACCCTGTCCGACGGGATACGCAAGATCGAGACTCAGTGTCTGCCCTCCCTGAAGATCGACCGCGAACGCGTCGGAATCATC
>DFBG01000056.1:1443-4975 GCA_002367305.1 Actinobacteria bacterium UBA3086
TCCGCCGTCCCCGAACCGCTGTATGCGTAGGCGTCGATGTAGTAGACGCCCGTCTCCGGAACCATGTAGGTCAGAATATCCTCCGAACCGCTCCAAGCGGAGATATCGACCCAGGGATCCGAAGCGACACTCGCCGCATGCGGCCCGTACAGATACAGGTCGAAATCAACATCGGGGGACGGGTTCTCGAACCCGACAGAGAGCACCTCTCCCTTGGTCAATTCGATCGAGAATACGTCGTCCGTGTCGGTCTCATAGTTCAAAGAAACAGTGAAACCAGATGCCCCCAGCGGCTGCCCAGGGATGTCATCGTCGAACGGAAGATCGGAAGCCGTCACGTCCTGTATGTCCACAGAACGACCCGTTGGGTCGAAGACTCGAGGCGCGCGCATGCCGACGGCAACGGCATCAGCAGCAGTGACAGAAGCGGTGCCCGCAACCGCGAATGCACCGACAGGTACTAACGCGAGTGCGAGCAGCGCCGCAAGCGCGATTCGAAGCACGATTGTGGAACGGGACCTCATCGGGTCTCCTCTCCCCCTCAGGGACATGGTCCGGTCAGGACCGGACTTGAGCGCACGCGCCCACTTCCCGATAGTGCGACTCTCACATGACCGCATTCAAACCACTATCTGAACAATCAATAAGGGATGGGTCCCGTGATCACATCGATGCTGAGAACCACGTCATGCGTGATCGCCGCAGTACCACCGAATGCGAACGATTGCACGATCGCCAGATCACTTGTGCCCAAGTAATCATCGCCCGGGTACACGGTATCGACGAGGTCATAATCAGCGAAGATGTAGGGCGAAACACGTACCGCCGGAGTCAGGAGTATGGGTGCACGCGACAGACCGCAAAACACGCCTCCCGCGAGCGCATCCGGGAAGTTTTCTCCCGAGGCAATGCCGATCCTGTTGAAGTCCAGTGACCCCAAGGCGGAAGGGCTGCCTTGGGTGCCTACAAAGGTGTCCCCCACATTCGCTCCCGTCGCCCACACAGCGAAATTCTTGGATGTCTCGTACCGAGAATCTCCGGCGAGCCTGAGCACGTGTGATGGGCCCAGAAGCTCCGTGAGAGTCACCTGCGCATCCTCGCTTATCGCCGCAGTGCCGCCGACGATGACAACATCCGTGATCCCGAGAGCCGTCCCCTGGATCGCCGACGAAACCCACGGATCCAACTCTTCCTTACCTGTGAGCAACACCGGGGCACCATTGAACGCCGCCATGGGCGCGGCAGAGAGCGCATCCGGGAAACTCTGCGAGTTCACCACGAACGCGACTGGGGCTGTGTCGCCGATCTCCGCAGCCTTGTTCGCGATCCTCTCGGCAGTCTGGACACGACTCGCGCCCCAGACCCGCTCGGCCGATACGCCCGGGAGAGCGTTGATGCCGACGAACACATCGTTGCTCACCGCCGCACTACCCCCCAGCAGATAGACCTTGTTCACGGCCAGCCGCGTGAGCTCCGCCGCCACCGCTGGCGAAAGCGATGTTCCCGAAGTCAGGAGTATTGGCGCATCGAGCACGCCGGCGAGCGTCGAACCGGCCAGTGCATCGGGAAATGCATACGCGCTCGCTACGACAGCCGTACGACTGTCGGGTCCGGCCGACGCAAAACGTTCTTGAGAGATCTGAACAGCTGTGTCGATCCGCGTCGGTCCGGCCAGTCGGGTCATCTGCCCGATCTTGAGGCGTAGTGTGTACGCGCCGGCACCATCACGATAACCGGGATCCACGCCACCTGCGTACTGGTAGTACGGACGGATTCGGGCCCAGTAGGTGCCGGGTTCGGTGGGAACAAGCGAGACGGACGCGCCACGCTTGTCGAACCACAGCCCGTCATCCCCGGCGACCAGAGCACGCGGATCGAGTTCGGTGCTGCTCGCCAGAATGGAGCTCTCCCCCAGCAGAGTCGGATCTGTGGCCGAGACGACGTCAGGTCCATAGAGCTCGATAACCGGATCGACGAACGGATCGCTCGACACCGCTTCGATCAAATATGATTGGGCGAAATCGATCGCACGGTCGGTGATGACGAACCTGATCCAGTCCTCGTCGCCGCCATCGGAATCATTGGCAATATCGAACGTGTGCTCCTCCGTGTAGGGCTGCTGGCCGAAGTAGGAGAACAGGTCCGTGACCACGCGCGCGTCCCCTGCGACGTCATCTCCCGCGCCCGCCTCGAACGCGTCGGGAGTCGCGCTGACCGCCAGTGGACGCACGATCCAGGAAGCCCCGACTCGTCCTGCGGCAAGTGCCGCCGTGGGCAACGTCAGGGCCATCGAGAACACAACAGCCAGAACGACCCTGATGCCCTTTGCTCCCCTTGTGCGGCCCACGACGACTCCTCACTCACGTGTATCGACGAACAGCCTCTGTATGAGAGTACCCGCTTAGCGGCGGATTGGGGTACAAACGATTCAGAGTCGGACAGAACAGCGCGCACACTCAAGGAGGCACGCATGTCAGGTATCGAAAAGCGCTTCAAGCGACTCCGGCTGTACAACGTGGTCATGGGTTTCTTCCACGCGGCACAGGGCGTAGCGATCGTCGCTCTCTCCAACGACTTCACGTTGCCCGTGACCATATCCCGCATGACAGGCCCTCCTGGCTACCCGACTGAACAAGTCATGTTGTTCGACCTGCCACTGGGCTATGCCGTTGCGTCGTTCGTGTTCATCTCGGCGCTGGCACACTTCCTGATCGCCTCACCGGGCATCTACGAGTGGTACGTGGCCAACCTGAAGCGCAACCGCAACTATGCACGCTGGATGGAGTACTCCGTCAGCTCGTCGATCATGATCATTCTGATCGGTCTGCTCACCGGCATCAGTGACATCGCCGCACTCATCGCGCTGTTCGGGGCCAACGCCTCTATGATCCTCTTCGGCCTGCTCATGGAGCACTACGAGGAGCCCGGCACGCCCAACTGGATGTCCTACATCTTTGGCTGCCTGACCGGCGCCGCCCCCTGGGTCGCGATCGGCTACTACCTCACAACGCCGGGCAGCGATGCCGCTCCCCCATCGTTCGTGTACGTGATCTTCTTCAGCATGTTCCTGTTCTTCAACAGCTTTGCGGTGAACATGGTTCTGCAGTACAAGAAGATCGGCCCGTGGCGCGACTACCTGTTCGGCGAGAGCACCTACGTGCTGCTGAGCCTGGTCTCCAAGTCGCTCCTGGTCTGGCTCGTGTTCGCCAACACGCTGATCCCCACGTAAGAAAGACTATTCACCGACTTCGGGCTGACACTCCGGGCACGGGACATAGCCCGCAGCTTCGGCCTCGGCGGCGTCGGAGAACCACACACGATTGTCTTTCGACATGCTCTTGGCCCACGTGCACGAGGTTTCATGATATTTATCTGAGTACCGGGATCCCACGAACTCGCCATGCGGCATCAACGAGTACCCCACAGCGGCGACCACAAGAATCACAACCAGTGCCGCGCCGATGATCAGACCTTTTCGCATGCCGCGCCCCTTCGCCCCGAGCTCACATTCCTAGCCTGCATCGGCCTCATG
>DFBG01000056.1:5031-5193 GCA_002367305.1 Actinobacteria bacterium UBA3086
GGCAACGTACTCCGCGATCGACGTCTTGAGTCCGCTCTTGGCCAAGGCAGCACTCCTGCCGGTGAGCCTGAACACGCCGCCTTCCACCTCGTACAGCGCGACGAGACCGGAGTCGACAGCCATCTTGCCGATACGCACGGTGTCCTTGGGATCGAACGCCCA
>DFBG01000056.1:5286-6583 GCA_002367305.1 Actinobacteria bacterium UBA3086
GTCGGGTAGACAGCCGACGTGCTGGCCACATAGGGAATGTCGTGTGCTTCCATGATGCGAGGGATGTCCTTGGGGTTCTCCCGCTTGCCCATGGTAGTCGTGGTGGTACGAGCACCGTGGGGCGTGAGACCCGAGCGCTGCGTGCCCGTGTTCATGTACGCCTCATTGTCGTAGCAGACGTAAATGAAGTCCTCGTTGCGCTCGGCGGCGCCGGACAGCGCCTGGATGCCGATGTCACCCGTGCCGCCGTCGCCTGCCATGGCGAGCACAGTCATCTGGTCAGCCTTACCGGTCGCGCGCAGGCCCGCAGCGAGCCCTGAGGCAGCCGCAGCGGTGCTGGGGAACGCAACATTGAGCCACGGCACGTCCACGGAACTCGTGGGATACATGCCGCCGAGCACGGTGAGACAACTGGCCGGTACGGTCATGACCATCTGCCCGTCGAGCGCCGCAGTTATCTGCCTGAGACCGATACCGATGCCGCAGCCGGCACAGGCCCGGTTGCCAGGGAGAACGTGGCTGTTGGTGGGAAGCTCGGTGATACGCGTCATGGCTACTCGCCCTCCAGCCTGAGATTGATCCAGTCCGCATCGCGCTGACGCACACCGGCCTCGAGATCGGCAATGGCGCGCGTAGTGGCATCGACCAGATCGCACGGACTCACGTCGCGCCCGCCCAGACCACACACGGTGCCGTACACGACAGGAACGTCGTCGCGATCGTAGAGCGCCGCGCGGAGATCGCTGAATATGGGGCCCTCATAGCCATAGCTGAGCGCCTTGTCGAACACGAGCGCGAGTTTCTTGCCGACGAGTGCCTCGGCCAGTGCCGTTGCGGGGAACGGGCGATATGCGCGAACGCCCAGCACACCGACCTTGATACCTTCGGCACGCAGGGCGTCTACTGCGACGGTGAGCTGCGTGGTGAGTGATCCGGCGGCCACGAGCGCGACATCAGCGTCCTCGAGGCGATAGTCCCAGATGAGTCCACCCCACGTGCGCCCGAATGCATCGCCGTAGGCGGCATCCACACGCGGAATGACCTCGAGCGCGGACTGCAACGCCTGCTGGTGCAACGCGCGCACCTCCATGTAGCCGTGGCTCAAAACGCCGTCAGCGTTGGGCCGAGGGTCGGCGACGGTGACCGCGCCTATGTTGCGCGGGTCGGCGGGATCGATAATGGTGAGCGGCTCCCATGCTGGCAGGAAAGCATCGACCGCATCCTGATCGGGAACCTCGACCGGCATGACGGTGTGCGACAGCAGGAAGCCGTCGTAGCAGACCATGACGGGCACGTG
>DFBG01000039.1 GCA_002367305.1 Actinobacteria bacterium UBA3086
CTGCCGTGCGGTCAGATGCGGAGCGCGGCCGGCGTACTCCTCCGGCAGTGTCGCCTCGGCGAGAAGCACATCACACCCGCACGCCGCTTCACGCACCGGATCGGTCGGAGCCGTGTCGGATGTATAGCACATCCGATGACCCGAGCCCTGTACGACGAGCGCATAGGTTTCCTCGGTGTGCTCGACACGGCGAGGAGTAACCGTGAGCGAACCGACTCGGATCGGCTTGTCCTGCTCCAGGTTCTGCACCTCGAACGCGGCATCGAAATCATGGTGACCGCGCCTGCTCAGGATCAACTGCATGGTCTCGTCGAGCCCCTCGGGCAAGAACAGCCGAAGCGGTCCCGCGGGGCCCTGCGGAGCATAACTGAGCATCGCCCACAGGGCGTATATATCCAGAAAGTGATCGGGATGCTCGTGAGTGATGAACACCGCATCAAGGGTTATCGGATCCATAATGCGTGCGAGATTGGCGAGCGAGCCATTGCCGCAGTCGAGCAGAATGCTGGTGTCACCCTCCTGCACCAGATGCCCCGAGCATGCCTGCCCAGCTCCCGCATAGGAAGCCGACGAACCCACCTCTGTGAGCCTCATTCCGACGCGTCACCGCGACCGTCGACGAGCGTCAGCAACTCCGCTGACGGCGACTTCATGAGCGACTCAAGTGAAACGTACTCGGCCGACTCGATCCTGCGACGAAGTACCCGAGAGCCCAGCCGCGCGAACTCGAGCGGATCACCCGTGGTGAAGAATCCATGCTCAGGCTCGTGGTCGGACGGTGCGAGATGTTCACGTCTGCGCAATGCCTCAGCGACCTCGTACGCCGTCTCCGCCGCCGACGAGATCAACTTCACCCGCGGCCCCATCACCTGCTGAATTGCTGCGGAGAGCAAGGGAAAGTGCGTGCAACCCAATACGAGCGTATCGACCCCCGACCTCTTGAGTGGAGCGAGATAGTCACGCGCCAACTCATGGAACGACGGTCTGACGAACACATCACTGGACTCGGCGAGCCAATCCTCGAGCGCACCGGGGCCCTTATGCAGGCCGGCCTCAACCACATCCACGAACTTGGGAGTCGGCGTTGAGAACACCGTCACGCCCGCGTCCAACGTTCGGACCGCCCGGCTGTACGCGCCCGACTCCACAGTTCCCGCCGTGGCGATGACGCCCACCTTCTGATTCACCGTGGAACGCACAGCGGCACGAGCACCAGGCAGCACAACACCTATGACCGGAACATCGAATGCCTGCTGCGCCAACGCCAGACCTGCCGCAGTGGCCGTATTGCACGCGATGACCATGAGCTTGACCGGTCGCGCCTCGAGCCATGTGCCGATCTCGATCACGAACCGACGCACCTCTTCGAGATTGCGCGGTCCGTACGGGCAGCGTGCCGTGTCGCCGAAGTAGACGATCGATTCCTGGGGAAGAGTCGTCATCACTTCGGACGCAACGGTCAGTCCGCCAAGCCCTGAATCGAAGATGCCAATGGGAAGCTGTTCCATGGGCGACAGTATACCCCCACACTCTTCCCTACACCCGTCTATACTGGGCATATGTCCAAGACACTCATCATCTGCATCGGCAACCTAGGGCGTGGCGACGACGGTGTCGCCCACCTCGTGGCTGATCTCATCAAGGCCTCTCTGCCGACCGACACCGACCTCCTCACCTGCCACCAGCTGGATATCGCCATGTCACATGACATCTCGGAAGCAGGAACCGTGGTGTTCGTCGACGCGGCACAGAGACATGATCCGCTGGTCGAGACGTTCGAGTTATCCCCCGCTGCGCGGGTGCCGGGAGGGCATGCGCCGGACCCGGAGGGTCTGCTCGGCATGGCCCAGCAACTCTACGGCCGCACACCTGTAGCCTGGCTCGTGGCGTGCGCAGCCCCGGAGATGCCTCACGCCGAAGGGCTCTCGGACAGAGCGAAGGCCGCCTCTGTCGAGGCAGCCTCCACGGTGATTCAGTTAGTGAACGATACGGGCGTCGCCCTTTAGACGAGCGCCTGCCATTTGAGCAACGCATCAGTAGCGCCAGATGTTCCCCACATGTCCACGACACGCTGATCCTCACAGATCGCCGAACAGAGACTCATGTACTGAGCCCTGCTCATGCCGACCATGGGGGCCTGCACAGCGTTCGATGCGCTCGCGACAATGAGCATGGCGAGAGCCTTGCCGAAAGACGATTCGAGACTCGACTTAACGTGCTGCTCAACAGCTTCATTGAAGTCCAATCTACTCAACCCCCCTCGAATCAAGGATTGTGCCGTCCGAAGCAACGATCTCGACGGTCAGGGGCATCTTGCCTATGTCGTGTGTTGCGCATGATAGGCAGGGGTCGTGAGCCCGGATACCGAGCTCCATCTTGCGTATCGCGGCCTCTGAGGTCGCCTCTTCGCGATCCATACCGGTGACCGCTTCGAGCACGGACGCATTGAGCGATGCCGTGTTGTTGGTCGTGGCTACGATGAGATTCGCCTTGGTGACGCGGCCCACATCATCGGCTTCATAGTGATGGATGAGGGTCCCGCGAGGAGCCTCGATCGCCGCAATGCCGACGCCACCGCCACGTTCGACCTTGACTCGCGTCACGTCGGACAGAATCTCATCATCTTCGAGAATCGCGACCATGCGCTCGATCGATGCGACAAGCTCGATCATGCGAGCCCAGTGATACGCCAGGATGCCGTGGAACGGACGGCCGAAGTCACGATGGAATTCATCGAGAAGACCGTCGGCACGCGGACCACCCATGAAATCCGACATGTTGATTCGCGCGAGCGGGCCGACGCGATACGATCCCGTCTCGGGACCGCGAGATGTCAGATACGGCGCCTTGGCGTAGCTGTTGGCCAACGTGCGCTCCTGGATGTGATCCATGTACTCGGTGGCATCGAAGCGCTCCATGAGAGCGCCGTCCTCGCCCATGACCTCGATCGTGCCATCGTAGACGTTGAACGTACGGTCATCACTCATTTGAGCCATCATCGGCATCGGAGCGAACCCATAGCTCTCATGCGTCTCGTGAAGTCGCCTGACCGCATCCCGGGCTGTCGTAGCGGCCTCCATTGCAGTCGGCAGAGCCGCGCGGGCCAGACCGAGCATCTCGATGCGCTCAGCCTGATCGACCCCCTTGCTCATACCGCCAGGAATAGCTGCTACCGGATGGCTGGCGCGGCCGCCCACTATCTGAACGATCCGCTGTCCGGCCTTGCGAAGCGCAATGGCATCCGTAGCCATCTTGGGATTTCCTGCGACCAGACCCAAGATATCGCGGCTGCCCGCGCCGTCGCCTGTGAGGAAATCAGGACCTGCCAGGAAGAAGAAATGCAGCGCATGGTCCTGCGCTATACCCGCAAGGTGCAGGAGTTCACGCAGAAGCCGACCCGCACGCGGGACCTTGACGCCGAACATGGCGTCGACAGCCTTGACCGCACCCAGATGATGACTGACAGGACAGACTCCGCAGATGCGACTCGTCATGAGGGGCATCTCCCAGACCATGCGGCCCTCGAGAAAGCGTTCAAATCCGCGGAACTCAGTGACGTCGAAGTGCGCATCTGCGATGCGACCCCCGTCGTCCATGAACAATGAGATGCGTCCGTGTCCCTCGATCCGCTTGAGAGCGGGCAGGCGTACGACCTCAGACATCCTCATCACCTCCATGATCATAGGCGGCGGGTATGACGGACACCGGCATACTGAATCGATAGCCGGTGCCGATGAGATCGTCGAGATACATGAGCGCCCCGGCAGGAAGAACCGCCGCGAGCGCATCGATGGTCTTCGCGCCCTGCTCGAAGTCGGTACGGCTGGGGCCGGAGCAGCCACGGCACGGTACGTTGGCCGCCGTACACCGAGCCCCACACCCTTCGCGGGTCATGGCGCCCATGCAGAGAATTCCCTGCTCGATGAAGCAGAGATCGGGATCGATCGTGTCGAGCTCCATGATCGAGTAGACGGAATCGGTAACGAAGTCAGCAGAGTGTTCAAGCAGCTTGCTCTTCGTGCGATGGCACTCATCACAGAGGTTCTTGCGAGGCAAATCGTACGCCTCGCCGGCGACAGCCGCTTTGATGGCATCGACGATCTGCACCGTCTTTGGGGCGCAGCCGGACACCGAGATGTCTACATCGACGACCTGGCTCACAGCCTTGACCGATGAGGTCAACGGAGGCAGGCCCTCGCCGGGCTTGTCTGCGCCGTAAACATCCGCAATAGCCTCGCGCGCCGTGTAGAGATTGCGTAGACCGCCGATACCTCCCATGACCGCACACGAACCCACGGCAATGAGCGTTCCTGCGGCCTCACGAGCTGCCAACAGGCGTCGCTCGTCGGCTTCGTTGGTGACGGCACCCTCGACCATGAGAACGTCACAGGGGGGAATCGTGCCGTCCCCGTCCGTGAAAGGTGACTCGACCAGATCCACCATCCCAAGCAGTTCCAGGAGCCCCTCGTGCGCGTCGATGAGGGAGATGTGACACCCTTCGCATCCTCCGAGCGCAATAGTTGCGAGACGTGGCTTGTTCACTGGGCACCCCCTTTCCCGTTCGTGAGCGCGGACAACGAGCTGAAGATGGTATTGACGGAGTCCACGAACGCATCCCCTTCGAAGGGCGATATGTCCACGATCCTCAAGCGAGAGTCATCGAGATTACGGGAGCGGAACACTGTGCGCAGCAAGTTGATACGCCGGTCCAGGTCCAGGTTTCCGATGAGGTTGTGACAGTGACCTTCGCGGCATCGGTAGACGGTGACGCCGTCG
>DFBG01000075.1:0-192 GCA_002367305.1 Actinobacteria bacterium UBA3086
TATACAGCTGGAGGACGAGCCTCCCGTGCACGGGGTACGCCCGGCTGTGGATCCACTTTTCTCTAGCATGGCCAAGGTGTTCGGTTCGCGGGGGGTGGGCATCCTGCTCACAGGTATGGGCCGAGATGGTGCACAGGGAATGGCGGAGATCAAGCAGGCCGGAGGGGACACCATAGCCCAGGACGAAGAGAC
>DFBG01000075.1:321-713 GCA_002367305.1 Actinobacteria bacterium UBA3086
GCGTACAGGGATATCTTCATGTCGGAGAGCACCGACTACATCCAGGGCATCACTGACGGGCTGCTCGCGCTCGAGTCCGAGCCCAATGACCTTGAGCCCGTGGAGGTCGTCTTCCGTGGTTCACACAGTCTCAAGGGTATGGCCGCAGCCATGGGTTATAACGAGACTGCGGATCTCACGCACAAGATGGAAAGTCTCATGGATCGTGTGCGTCAGCGCGAGAGGCCGGCAGATGCGCAGCTCATCGACCTGATGCTTGAGGCGGTCGATACGGTCAAGGCGCTCATTGATGCGGAATCCGGTGATGGCTCGGTTGTCGATGCCGCGCCGCTCACGGCCAGACTTGTGGCAATGACAGACGGCAGCACCGATGGTGACGTGGCTTCTGAGAA
>DFBG01000075.1:822-1250 GCA_002367305.1 Actinobacteria bacterium UBA3086
GTGACGCTCGAAGAGTCCTGCGTGCTCAAGGCTGTGCGTGCGTACATGGTGATGAAGCGGTTGAGCCACATGGGCACGGTCATCGAGACCGAGCCTTCTGCTCGCGAGATCGAGGATGAGGAGTTCGATCTCACCTTCACCGTCACCTTGCGTACGAATTTCGACGGCGACGCGGTTCGGAAGGCCGTTCTTGGCGTCAGCGAGATCGCCAGATGCTCGATATCTGAGGTCAGCGTCGAGAAGGTCGATGAAACCCCGGGGTTGCCGACGGACCTGCCTGCGACGGCCAAGCGCAGGGCGATCCCGAAACTCTCGGAGACTCAGACGGTCCGCGTGTCGATCGGTCACCTCGACACATTGGTGAATCTGGTCGGCGAGCTGGTGATTCTTCGATCTCGTATGGACAGACTGGCTGCGAACTCGTCTGA
>DFBG01000075.1:1295-1606 GCA_002367305.1 Actinobacteria bacterium UBA3086
AACATCTTCAACAGATTCCCACGCATGGTGCGCGATCTTGCGCGCGATCTGGGCAAAGAGGTCGAATTCACCATGGGAGGTCTGGAGATCGAGCTCGATCGTACCGTTCTCGACGAGATCGGGGATCCCATTGTGCACCTGTTGCGCAACGGCATCGATCACGGGATTGGAACCGCCGATGAGCGGGAATCTCGCGGCAAGCCGAGAACGGGAAAGGTGAGACTTACTGCCAGTCGTGAACGTGAGCACGTGATCATCACAGTTGCAGATGACGGCAAGGGAATCGACCCGGAAGTGATTTGGAGAAAGGC
>DFBG01000075.1:1644-2236 GCA_002367305.1 Actinobacteria bacterium UBA3086
GTAGAGCGCGGGCTCGCAGAAGCAGATGAACGTGCGGAGTATTCCACGAGTGACATTCTCCTCTTCACCTGTGTGCCCGGCTTCTCCACCGCAGAGGTGGCGACCAAGGTCTCGGGTCGCGGCGTGGGAATGGATGTCGTCAAGGGCAAGATCGAGCACTTGGGAGGAATGGTCTCCATCTCCTCTGCTCCCGGCCAGGGGACCACGTTCACTCTGCGTCTGCCGCTCACTCTGGCGATCATTCAGGCGTTGATGGTGCGTACACACGATAATCAGACGTTCGCGATTCCGTTGTCGTCGGTCGACGAGGTCTTGGATCCGGTGGATCAGAGGATCGATACGGTCGACGGNNGCGCCAGTGACGGTATTGCGCGATGGGCGAGTCGTTCCGCTTCATCGGCTCGACGTGCTCCTGGGCGTGTCGAGCGGTGCTCAGCGACCCCCCGAGCCGGGGGAACACATTGTTCTAGTGGATGTGGCCGGGATACCCAAGTCACTCGTGGTGAATGAGATCGTCGGCCGACAGGAGATCGTCATCAAGCCCTTGTCCCGGATGTTCCGGGAGACACGGGGGCTGGGCGGGGCGACTGTT
>DFBG01000075.1:2371-2578 GCA_002367305.1 Actinobacteria bacterium UBA3086
CAAGCCCATCAATCTCTCTCCGCCGACACTCGAGCTCATCTCCCTCCAGGAGATTCCCCGCGTGCTGGGCGGTCCAGAGAAGCTTGTAGGTGCGGTGTATTCAAGGTTCCTTGGCGACATCGAGGGGGGCATGCTCTTCATGGCGCCGCGAGACGCGTCGCTCGCCCTCGCCGACCTCATGCACGGGCGTGAGGTGGGAACATCGCG
>DFBG01000075.1:2599-3174 GCA_002367305.1 Actinobacteria bacterium UBA3086
CATGACGAAGAGGCGCTCATCACACACACTGGCTCGATTCTAGCGGCGGCGTATCTGGCTGCGATCGCGCGGTTCAGTGATCTCAACGTACTGCCTTCCAAGCCCGCATTTGCCTTGGATATGGCGGGGGCAGTTCTGGAAGTCGCCACCGTGGAAGTGGGGCTCAAGGGAGACACGGCGCTCCTTCTTCGCACCAACTTCAGTGACGAGGACACTTCGGTGGAGGTCGTGCTGTTCTTCCTGCCCGAGCAGGACAGTCTTGATACCATGCTCGGCCGGCTTGGTGTGGTCTGACGCGTGGNNNNCACCAAGCCAACGACATTCGAGGACTTCCCTCTATCGAATCCGAATGCGATCGAAGTCGGCGTGGGCGAGCTCGCCGTCGCACGCTCGCCCAAGTTCTTGATAACCATGGCACTCGGTTCATGCGTGGGTGTGGCGCTGTGGGATTCGACCACGAAACAGGGAGGGCTTGCTCACGTGATGTTGCCGAGCCCTCTCGAATCTTTGCCGGACGCAACAGGGCACAGGTTCGCTTCCGTGGCGATTCCAGAGTTGGCCAAGTTGCTCGTGGC
>DFBG01000075.1:3198-3353 GCA_002367305.1 Actinobacteria bacterium UBA3086
GGTGCTGCGATGTTCGCATCGGAGACGTCGCTCGCGACCATTGGTGACCGCAATGCCGATGAGGTCAAACACCAGCTCGAACTCCTGAAGATCCCGCTGATTGCCGAAGATACAGGTGGGGGGCATGCGAGGACGGTTGAGCTATACCCCGATGA
>DFBG01000051.1 GCA_002367305.1 Actinobacteria bacterium UBA3086
CTGATCACCATGTATCTCAATCTGGTGAAGTATCTCGCTAGTCGTTTCCGCAATCGAGGTGAACCCATCGACGATCTCATTCAGGTCGGGACCATCGGGCTCATCAAAGCTATCGATCGGTTCGATATTGAGCGTCAGGTCGAGTTCACGACCTATGCGACTCCCACCATCGTCGGCGAGCTCAAGAGGTACTTCCGCGACAAGGGATGGGCCATCAAGGTCCCTCGCAGATTGCAGGAGCTTTCATTCCGTGTGAATCAGGCGATTGACGCGCTCACGCAAAAACTGCAGCGTTCTCCCAACATTCACGAGATCGCCGATTATCTCGAGGTCACCAATGAGGAAGTGCTCGAGGCCATGGAGACTTCGGAGGCCTACAACTTCGTGTCGCTCGAGGGCGACCGCAGTTCCGACGGCTCGGATTCGTTCAGCATCCTCGAGTACATCGGCAAGGATGACCAGTTCATGGCCATTGTCGAGGATCGCACCACACTTGCGGTCGCTCTCAAGGAGCTGACCCCGCAGGAACAGAGAGTACTGTATCTTCGGTTCTTTCAGGGGCTGACTCAGACGGAGATCGCTCGCAAACTGGACATCTCTCAGATGCAGGTTTCAAGACTGCTGCGCAAGACCCTTCGCATTCTGCGCGAGAACATTGTGAGGGATTAGAGATGGTGACCCAGGCAGTGAAGACCTACGAGCGTTGGCGGCGACTGTTCTTCGCCAGCTGGGCACTCATCGGTCTCACGATACTCATCGTTGCTGGTTTCTGGGCCATCGGCCAGATCTCATCGGCCTTGGGTCCGTTCGTGCTCGCTGCGATCCTCGTCTTCGTCCTGCGAGGGTCAGTGAACTTCATTGAATCTCGGGGCATCCCTCGTGGTGTAGCGGTCATGCTCGCATACTTGGGTACGGCCATTGGCCTCACCATTGCCGGGCTCTTCATCATGCCCCCGTTGGCCGAGCAGATCCGACAGTTCTTCATCGCGCTGCCCGATTACTTCGATAGTGCGCAGGAGTTGTGGCTCGATCTGCAGGCTGGGTACGAGGCTGTCATCCTTCCGGACTGGGTGTTCGAAGCTTCTCGGCAAGCCACCGATGCGATCAGTTCCCATCTGCTCGGTTGGTCGAGCAGCATGGCCAGCTCAGTGTTCTCCACGGGCGGCGCGATCATCAACTTCCTGTTCAATGCTGTTCTCGCCCTCGTGATCGCGTACTACATGCTGCGTGATCTGCCCATCATTCGTGAGGAGCTCCTGTCGCTCTCCGGCCCGGGGCGTCGCGATGAGGCGCGCATGATCTGGACCAAGATATCGACGGTGCTCGGGGGCTACCTTCGCGGTCAGTTCATCATTGCGGGAATCGTTGGGGCGCTCATTGCGCTCGGTCTTTGGATCCTGGGCGTTCCTTATGCCCTGGTCATTGGCCTCATCTCGGGAATCTTCAATATCGTGCCGTATCTGGGGCCTGTCGTGGGCTATGTACTGGGCGGTATATCGGCAGCGTTCGTGGATCCGTGGCTCGCTCTTTGGGCCGTTGTCTGGGCCGTTGTCGTTCAGCAGATCGACAACCTGTTCGTGAGCCCCCGTGTGATGTCAAAACAGGTCGACCTTCATCCGGTGCTCGTGATATTCTCACTCCTTATCGGAGCGTCATTGATGGGTTTTGCGGGCATGCTCGTGGCCATACCAATCGCCGCTGTCGGCAAGGGGTTGTTCGTGTACTACTTCGAGAAGAACACATCCTCGGAACTCTCCAGCAGCAAGGGAGCCTTCTTTAGGAGTATTCGACCTTCGGATAGCGGTCGTGATGCCTCTGGCGAGGTCGCAGCGGAGACGATTCAAGCACCTCCATCGGCCGAAGATCCGACCGATCAGACCATCGATAGCTCGTCCGACATATAGAGCCAACACGAGGAGTCCTGTAGCGTGAAGTCCGCCGAGATCCGAGAGAAGTATCTGTCGTTCTTTGAGAGCAAGGGTGCCAAGCGGCTGCCATCGAGTTCATTGATCCCCGATGACCCCTCACTGCTCCTCACCAGCGCCGGCATGGTGCAGTTCAAGCCGGTGTTCCTGGGCGCCAAGGATCTCGGATTCACGCGCGCCACCACCTGCCAGAAGTGTGTGCGCACCACGGATATCGACATCATCGGCACGACTGGCCGTCACCACAGCTTCTTCGAGATGCTGGGCAACTTCAGTTTCGGCGATTACTTCAAGAGCGAAGCGTGTGCTTGGGCCTACGAGTTCAGTGTCGACGTTCTGGGTCTGGATCCGGATCGCATCTGGTACTCGATCTACGATGACGATGAGGAGTCCGAGGTCATCTGGGCAGACGAGGTCGGCATTCCCCGTGAGCGCATCGTGCGCATGGGCGCCGAGGACAACTTCTGGTCGGCCGGCCCCACGGGTCCGTGCGGGCCCTGTTCTGAGCTCTACTACGACCAGGGCCCTGAGGTCGGATGCGGCTCGGACACCTGTGCCCCAGGTTGCGAATGTGATCGGTTCTTGGAGTACTGGAACTTGGTCTTCATGCAGTACGACCGCCAGGAGGACGGATCCCTGATTCCGCTCCCCAAACAGAATATCGACACAGGTATGGGGCTTGAGCGTATGGCCACCATCTTGCAGGGAGTCACTTCCAACTATGAGACCGATGAGCTGCGTGAGCTAATGGCCACGGCCGAGGAGATCACTGGTGCAACATACGGTGCCTCCGAGAAGACTGATACATCGTTGCGAATATTGGCCGACCATGGCCGCTCCATTCCGTTCCTCATCGCCGACGGAGTGCTTCCCTCCAATGAGGGGCGCGGATACGTGCTGCGTCGAATACTGCGTCGCGCGGTCCGACACGGACGACTTCTGGGTGTGGAGGATCCGTTCCTGACTCGGATCATCGATGTCGTCACCGAGCAGATGAAGCACCAGTACCCTGAGCTTGTGGAGCACGGGGATCTCATCAGAAGGATCGTCATCTCCGAGGAGCAGCGCTTCGGTACCACGCTACGGCAGGGGTTGGTGTTCCTGGAGGAGACTCTCGACAAACTCAAGGCGGAGGGCGGTTCCGTTCTCGACGGAACGCTCGCGTTCACGCTGCATGACACCTTTGGTTTCCCGGTGGAACTCACCGCTGAGATCGCCGCTGAGGCCGATGTTGGCATCGACATGGATGCGTTCGAGGTCGAGATGAGGGCCCAGCGCGAACGAGCCCGCGCGGCCGTGAAGGATGAGTCATGGACAGGCTTCGGCGGCGCGTTCGCCGATGTGGCCAAAGCATCCGGCGGTACTGAGTTCCTTGGATACGAGTCCGATGAATCGGAGTCGACCGTGGTAGGCATCATCGTTGAAGGTTCCTCAGTGGATTCCGCAACCGAAGGCCAGATCGCCGAACTCGTTCTCGACCGCACCCCCTTCTACGGTGAGCAGGGTGGACAGGTCGGAGACAGCGGAGTCATCAGCTCAGAAGGCGTCGTCTTCCGCGTGGACGATACGGTGATCCCTGTTGCTGGGCTGATATCGCATCGGGGCATGGTCGAGAGTGGTGAGATCACTACCGGTATGTCCGTTTCAGCGGCGATCGATGCCGCGCGGCGTGAGCGTATCCGTCGCAACCACACGTGCACGCACCTCCTGCACTGGGCGTTGCGGCTTGTGCTTGGCGATCACGTCAAGCAGTCGGGT
>DFBG01000112.1:0-11792 GCA_002367305.1 Actinobacteria bacterium UBA3086
TTCTGGATCGCGCACGCAATCTTCGCCGGGCTGCTGGTATCAGGGCTCACCGCTTCTGCCGTGAAACTCGTCGTCTATCGCAGGGGCTTTTAGTCATGGGAAAGCCAACGAAAGTAACTAACAGCATTCGCGCACTGCGCTTTGCGGCAGGCGAGATGACGCAGGCGGAACTGGCGGATCGAGTCGACATGACGCGCCAGACCATCATCGCGATCGAGCAGGGGCGCTACTCACCGTCGCTCGAGGTGGCATTCAAGATCGCCCGCGTGCTCAATGTGCCACTCGACGAAGTGTTCCACTATCCGGAGGAATCAGCCTCTGCCGCCGATTCGGCGAAGAAATGAAGGAGCTCACCATGTCCGCACAGCACACCGTTCTGCTCGTAGGCGGCACCGGTCGCACCGGCGGCCGCGTCTTGCAGCAACTTCTCGAGCGCGGCGTGAATGTCCGCGCAATCGTTCGATCGGCCGAAAGGCTTCCGGCGGACGTCGCGGGAAAGCCCGGACTGACCGTGATCGAGGCCGACCTGCTCACGCTGAGCGATGCGGATCTTCTGCGGCACGCCCGCGGATGCGACGCGGTCATCTCGTGCCTGGGCCACACCATCAGTCTCAAGGGTGTCCTTGGCGCTCCACACTACCTGGTCGCGGAGGCCGTTGAGCGGCTGTGCCGTGCGATCAGGGCATCGCGACCGGAAGTACCGGTCAAGTTCATCCTCATGAGCAGCGTCTCGGTCAATCGTGCCGGCGGGCTCGACACCTATCGCGGGGCGTTCGATAGGTTCTTCATGTGGATGATGCGTGGCCTGGTTCCTCCTGCCAGGGACAATCAGCGCGCGGCGGATATCCTGCAGGGCATCGGGACGGGTGACCCGTATCTGCAGTGGGTCGCGGTTCGTCCCGACACGCTTCTGGAGGAGGAGACCACGGAGTACTCGCTGCACGAGGGCCTTGTGAGCACGCTCTTCAAGCCCGACAGCACCAACATGGGCAACGTTGCGCACTTCATGTGCGAACTGGCAACGAATCAGGCCACGTGGGGCGACTGGGCGGGGAAGCTGCCGGTGATCATCAACGATTCTGCCGTCGGCGAGTGAGCTGATTTCTGCTCCGGCGTACTGCGTATGGTGACAGAATAGCCAGAAAGTGGCAGTCTGTCTGAGGGGATCGAGCGGCCAGCTCATTTCGTGGGCGCGCCAAGCACACACCATGGGGACACATTGACGAGATGGGGGAGTGAGTCGATGACTCGCATGCTAAAGATCTTTGTACCGGTCGTGGTTGCTGGGCTGATCGTGGGTTCAGCCTTGGGGGTTGGAATCCATCTCCTGTCCAAGGATTCATCTTCTGAGGTGGCAACGGCTGAGGTTTCCGCAGAGACAGTTCTGGCCGATGATGTTGCCAGTGGTGATGTGGCGTCGGCTACCGATCCTGCCACACCCGTGTCGAATGAGTCGGCTCAGGCCCAGCCGGACGAGAACGGTCTCTATCCGCCGATCCTGGTCATCGACGGGTCGGCATCATCTGCCGACGCGACGGAGAAGGAGTGGGCGTTGGCGATGAGTGCGACGCTCTTTGAGGTCAACGGAGAGCGTCATGACCTCTTGGGCGGATGTGAGCCCGTTCCGGAGAACGTGCGCATCTGCAACGATGTGCTCGCCGGCGGTTGGGGAATCAAGAATCGAGCAGATCTGCTGGGGACGCTCGAGTGGATAGAGCAGGGTGGTCATCGGCGTGAGTTCGATACGGTCGCGTACGCGCTGTCGCAGCCAGGAGGCCTGGAGGAGCTCCGTGAATGGGCGGGAAATAACCCCGAGGGTGCCAACAAGATCGCTATCGCACAGAGATATGCGGATGATCTTGGCGACAAGAGCATCTCCAGCTGGGATTTTGGACGCTACATGTTCCTGTGTCGTCGCGGATACCTGGGTGGATATCTGACCGAGGACGAGGCGTGGGATCGGATCATCCCCGCGGCCCATCTCATGCACGACACCTTCTCTTCGTGGGAGGATCTCGGCGAGAATTACCTCATCGGCAGAGAGTACTGGTCGTTGCAGCAGACAGAAGCCAAGGGTGCGAGGTACGAGCAAGCCCATCAGCAACTGCTGTCTCACCCTGAGAGCCCTTGGAAGCGGCTGAACTGGGACCTCTAGTCAATCGGTTACCTTGAATGGTCATGGTAGGTTTGTGCAGGGGAATGGATGAGGAGTATCTACGGGATCCGGGACGGATCGGGGGAGCGCCATGCAGGCGATTGTCCAAACCGGCTACGGCTCAGCGGATGTCCTCGCACTCAAAGAGGTCGACAAGCCGGAACTATTCCGGACTCACGCTTGAGTCGGACATGTTGGTCGTCTGTCAGGTCTTTGACGTGGTGTTCGGCGAGCAGGACTGACTCGCCTCCATGCTCCCTGCGCGGTGATGTAGCATGGGCTCTAGCAACATACCGTTCGGTCGACCTTCATGAGGAGCACCCTTTCTTGAAGAAGCGAATCAAGCTCATAGGCATCATTCTGGCCGCTCTTCTGGTGGTTGCGGCTCTGGGTTTCTACATCTGGACGCGCGTGGCCACATATCCCGCGTTCTCTGAAGCGGCGACACTTGCCCAGGCGTCGGAGACGGATGACGGCTGGTACGTGCATGAGCCCGAGGGTGAGCCGACGGTCGGATTCGTCTTCTATCCCGGCGGCCTGGTCGAGCCTGCCGCATACTCACCGCTCATGGAGCAGCTGAGCGGCGGCGGCGTATTGGCCGTCATCGTTCCCATGCCGCTCGATCTCGCCGTCTTCGGCATTGGTCGCGCCGACAAAGTCCTTGACGCATATCCGGAGATCGACCGCTGGGTCATTGGCGGTCACTCCCTGGGTGGCGCGATGGCCGCGCAGTTCGTGAGCAGCAATCCCGAGACTTTCGACGGCATGGTGCTGCTCGCCTCGTACCCCGCCGACTCCACCGATCTGTCCGAGATACCCGCACAGGTCCTGTCGATATACGGAACGGAGGACGGCGTCACGGGCGATGTCTTCGAGGAGTCGCTCAACCGTCTGCCCCAGGGCACGGTGCTCCAGGTGATCGAGGGCGGTAATCACGCCCAGTTCGGCAACTACGGGCCGCAGAAGGGCGACGGTACACCCTCTGTCAGCCGTGAGGATCAGCAGCAGCAGACGACGAGCGCCATCCTCGATCTCGTGGAGGCGCTGAAGTAGATGCGCGGTTCGCATGCGTAACGACTACGAACTTCTCGATAGCGGACAGGGCCGCAAGCTGGAGCGTTTCGGTCCAGTGATTCTGTCGCGCCCCTGTGAACAGGCCGACGGAGACATGCAGAATCCCGACCTCTGGCGAGACGCCGTTGCTGAGTTCGATCGCGTCGCGGGCTGGACCAGTCCTGGTGATGCCGACCTGCCCGCAGAGTGGGTCGTCACGATCAACGGCATCAACATGAAGCTCAAGCCCACGCCTGCCGGACATCTGGGCGTGTTTCCCGAGACGCGCGCCCTGTGGGACTCGATCACCGAGGCGCTGCGCCTCACGCCCGACGCGAGCGTTCTCAACCTCTTTGCTTACTCCGGCGGTGCAACGCTCGCCGCCGCGCGCGCGGGTTGCTCGGTGTGCCACTTGGACTCCTCCAAAGCGATGGTCACACGTGCGCGTGAGAACGCCGCGCTCAACGATCTTGCCGATGCACCCATTCGCTGGATCGTCGATGACGTGACCAAGTTCTTGGATCGCGAGATCCGACGAGGGCGCCGCTACGACGCCATCATGCTGGACCCGCCCTCGTTCGGGCGCGGCAGAGGCGGCGAACAGTACAAGATCGACAAGGACCTCGTCGGCACGCTGGAGAGGTGCAAGGCATTGCTGAGCGACGAGTCCGCGTTCGTGTTGCTCACGTCGCACACGCAGGGCATGACTGCGGCGGACCTGGAGGCTGTGCTGGCTGGCGTGCTGGGTGAAGGCCCCCTGGCTCGGGGCGAGATGCGGCTTACCGGTGCCTCTGGCGTGCGACCCGTACCCGGCGGCGTATGGACGCGCTGGGGATAGGGTTCGTCGGCGGATTTCGAGTACGGTAGGGGCGAACGGTAGCATGGCAGAAAGCGGAAGCATGATCGTTCACGTGTAGGTGGGGGAGCGGTAACCGATGCTCAATGTGGTCGTATTTGCGTGCGGGGCGTCCCTCATGGGACTCGAGATGGTGGCGGCACGCGTTCTTGCGCCGTTTCTGGGCAACTCCATCTACGTTTGGGGCAGCGTGATCTCTATCGTGATGGTCGCCCTCTCCATGGGCTACTGGTTGGGAGGACAGCTCGCCGACCGATTCGGTCCTTCGCGCGTACTGGCGCCTGCTATCGCCCTGGCAGGCCTCGGCACGGTGAGTGCGCCCTATGTGGCCCAGGTCATTCTCCCGTATGTCGCTGAGTGGGGGCCGCGATTGGGATCGTTGGCTGCTGCGACAGTCATCTACTTCATTCCGTCGTTGCTGCTGGCCACCGTGTCTCCACTGGGTGTGCACCTCGCCGCTCGACGCGGGATGTCCCACATAGGAAGATCGGCCGGCAGTCTCTACGCCGTATCGACGGGCGGCAGCATCGTCGGCACGCTGCTCACCTCGTTCTGGTTGATCCCGCTGCTCTCGCTGGAGCCGCTCGTGGTCTGGACGGGCTTCCTGTTGCTCGCGACCTCGTTGGTGGCGCTGGGCCTTCGCGATGAGATTGATGCCGACGAGAGCCGTGCTTCTTCAGTGGAGCGGCTGCAGACGATCGGTGCCACGGTGGGCGCAGTCGTGGTCGCCGCAGTTGTGGGTGTCGTGATCCTCTGGCAGGTGGCACCCGCCGACGCGGTGAATGCCATTGGCGAGACGGTGCTGTTCCAGCGTGACACGCAGTATCACCGGATCTCGGTCACCGAGGATGAGTCATCGCGCCATCTGCGCTTCGACAGCAGTCATCAGTCGGCGATCTCGCTCGACGACCCGTATGTGAGCCGCATTCTCTATCCTGACTACATGCATCTCGCGCTGGCCGCCAACCCGGAAGCCGAGCGTGTTCTGGTGCTGGGATTGGGCGGCGGTGTGATCACCAAGCGGTACTGGCGCGACTATCCGGGCATGTATGTCGACTCCGTGGAGATCGATCCCGTGGTGGCCGACGTTGCCGAGCGCTACTTCTCGTTGCCTGCCGACGAACGTCTCGCGGTCTATGTCGAGGACGCGCGACGCTACGTGCAGCGAACGGATGAGACCTACGACATCATCATCGTCGACGCATACTACTCCGACGCGCTGCCGTTCCATCTCACGACTCAGGAGTTTCTCGCAGAGATGGAGGACATCATGTCGCCGGACGGCGTTCTCGCCTACAACGTGATCTCGTCGGCAGCGGGTGGCGGTTCCGATCTCTTCCGCAGCATGTATCGCACTGCAGGAGGGGTATGGGACCAGATCTTCGTGTTCCCCATAGGCTACGGCGCCGACCTTGAGAGAAGAGGCGATGTGATCGCGGGGGGACAGCGACGGAATATCATCGTCCTCGCTACGAACGCGCCGCTGGAGCAGCCAGAACTGCTGCAGCGTGTAGGGGATCGCGTCGACGGACGGGTCAGCATTCAGGGCTTCGATTCGTACGTGGATGACCTCTACACCCAGTTGATCCCACTGGCCGACGTTCCGGTGCTCACCGATGCCCACGCACCCACTGATTCCCTGATCGAGGTCCAGTAGCAAACCGCTCGTCGGTTCGCGGCTAGATATCGCGCCCAGGTGGGCATATCCACCTGTAGGAGGGGGTGTGTGACATGAGTGACATCGCGCATCCGATCGGCCCAGCCCCCGTGGGCGGGGTTCATCGGCCCGGACGTTTCTCCATGCCTGAATCGGCAGTCGGTTGGTGGGCGTGTGGTCTCACCGTTCTGATATTCCCCGTGGCACGGGTGCTCGTGACCCACGCAATCCCGTGGGCGCTTCTGGACACCGCTCTTGCGCCGGTGCTCCTGGTCTCGTTGATGGATGCAGCGGCTGTGACCGGGCTCATCGCCGTGCGTTCCAAGCATGAGCGCTCGTTGCTCGTGATCTTGGCGCTGGTGGTAGCGTTGCCGCTTGCCGTACTCGGGTCGATGGTGATGGTGCTCCAAGTGGTGTTCCCGCACTAGGCGTCTCTGGCGGAATCGAGTCCGCTCTAGAGTGAGTCGAATTCGGCTGTGAAGGCTCGCTCCAGTTCAGTGCGCTCCTCATGCGGCAGGAGCGATGTGCGCACCGCATTGATCGAGAGGTCGGCGAGCGCCTGCTCGTCCAGGCCGAACCATATGCTCGCGGCCCGGTATTCGTCGGTGAGTGTGGTGCTGAATAGCGCCGGATCGTCTGAGGCGATAGTGACCGAGATGCCGGCATCCATGAGTCGGGGTAGAGGATGCTGCTCCATTGACGGGACCACGCCCAGGCACACGTTGCTTGTGGGACAGACGTCCAGCGTGACGTTTCTGTCGCGAATGAGCCGCACCACCGATTCATCGTCCAGGCAGCGGATGCCGTGCCCTATCCTGACCGCCCCCAGAAGTTCGATCGCGTCGCGGATGCTTGTGGCATCGTCGGTCTCGCCTTGGTGTGGGACGGATGCCAGATCGGCCGCCAGAGCCACGGCATATGCGTCCTCGAAGAGCCTTGGCGGATTGCCGAGTTCGGGTCCGCCCAGGCCCAAAGCGACGACGCCGTCAGAGGCACCCTCAACCGCCCACTGCGCGACGGTCGTGGCGTTCTCCAGTGGACGGATGTCGCGCGAGTAGTCAGGGATGTAGCGGGCCAGCACGCCCCACTCGGACTCAGCATGTGCTCGTGCGGAGTTGAGGGCCTCCAGCTGATCTGCGAAGGGGATCGCGGCGTTCTCGAAATGCGTGTACGGCGTCCAGGTGAGCTCTGTGTAGCGGATGTTCTGCTCGGCCTGTCCGCGCATGAAATCGTGCATGATGAGTTCGAGGTCTTCAGGCGTGCGTATGCAGGTGCTGAGCTTCTTGTAGATCTCGATGAAGTGGTCGAAATCGCGGAATAGGAACCACTCCTGCAGCCCGGCAACGTCCGTTGCGGGCAGTTCTATCGAGTTTCGTTTAGCAAGAGCCAGAAGCGTCTCGGGTTGGACGGAGCCCTCCAGGTGCACGTGCAGTTCTGCCTTGGGCATCGAGGCGATGAACGTGTCGTGTGGCTTTGCAGTCATGCAGGCTCCTCGGCTTCGTTGTGGACGGTGCAACCAGGTGTGTCCGTCGATGTTCAGTGTAGTGTCGCTACCCGTGAACCGGTGTGTGTCCGGGTCCGAACTTGCGCCAGAGCCCGGCTGCCACATTCATGAGCGGCACTCGTTCCCGGTAGCGCGCGTAATCGGGCCCGAGATCGCGCATACAGACCTTGTCGGCGTCGCGGATGTTGAGAAGCTCGGTGGTCAGCGCCGCCACGCCCGCAAGTGTGGACGCCCAGTGTTGGGTGATCAGCATCCAGCCTGCCGAGAAGAACAGCCACGCCACGAACTGCGGGTGGCGCACTATCGCGTAGATGCCGCGATCGACCACGCGCGTGGTGGACATGTAATCCGCTCCCTCTGGCACTTCGCCGTAACGCTTGAGATGCCAGAACGGCAGGAACTCGAGAGGCAGCCAGATCGCGAACAGCGCTATCGCCACATACTTGAGCCATGCAGACTCACCGCTTGGCAGGGCGAGCGCGAGCGTCCACTGCACCAGTATCAACATGAACGTCACTTTCAGCCATGGGTAGTCGCGCGAATCAGCCATGACGCACCTCCGTATGCTCCGGTTACCCACGTGCGGTTCATTCCCTCATCGGCGTGTCGGCACACTGCGCTATCATAGCCCGGCATGAGCGCGTGCGATGAACATCGTCCAAGGAGAGCCATGTACATCCTGAGCGAGCCCTATGTGTCCGACTTCCTACGTGACACGATCCTCGTGACCGGTGCGCCGGTGCTGGACACGCCCATGGCGCGCAAGGTGTTCGAAGGTCTCGACCACGAGCTGCTGGCCGACGATGAGTTCGCTGCTTTGGCGCGACGCCGAGGCACACGGGTCTACTCCAACTCGGAGAACGCGATCGATTGGATCATGGAGCATCTTGCCGACACGGATCTGCCTTCTCGAATCCGGTTGTTCAAGGACAAGGTTGCGTTCCGGGAACTCGTACGACCGCTCTTTCCCGACTACGTGTTCTGTGAAGTCGCCGTCGCCGACATGGATGCGGTCGATGTGTCTGACCTGCCGTTCCCGTTCGTGATCAAGCCGGCGGTGGGCTTCTTCTCCGTGGGCGTGCACGTGGTGGAGTCTGCAGATGCATGGCCCGCGACCGTGCAGCGCATTCGCGATGAGGTCGCTCGTTCTGCGGAGTTCTACCCGGCTGCCGTGTTGGGTCTGGATCGATTCATCATCGAGCAGGCGATCGAGGGCGAGGAGTTCGCCGTCGATGCGTACTTCGACGAGAACGGCGAGCCCGTCATCGTGGACATCATGGGGCACATCTTCGCGGGTGCGGACGATGTGAGCGATCGTGTCTACTACACCTCGGGGGACCTGATCGCACGACTGAGAGAGCCGTTCGTTGCGTTCCTGGCGCAGGTCGGCGAGTTGGCGGGGTTGCGTGATTTTCCGGTGCACGCGGAGCTGCGCGTGAACGACGCGGGCGACATTGTGCCCATCGAGATCAATCCCATGCGGTTCGGCGGCTGGTGCGCTACGGATATGGCGCACTACGCGTTCGGCATCAACCCGTACCTCACGTATCTGGATGACCAGCGGCCCGAATGGGATCGGATTCTGGTCGACCGCAGAGGCACGGCATGCGGGTTGGTGGTGGCCGACTTCGCCGGCGACATCGACCGCAGTGCCATCGAGTCCGTCGACTACGAAGCGTTCCAGGCGCGGTTCTCAGCTCCTTTGGATATGCGTCGTGTGGATTACTCGCGTTTCCCGGTGTTCGCGTTCCTGTTCGCTCAGGTTCCGGCCCATGATTTCTCGGAGCTCAAGTCGGTGTTGCATGCGGATCTGAGCGGCTATCTACATATGAGCTAGTGTGGGGGGGGAGACTGGGTTGGGAGTACCCGACCGGCGGGTACAGGCAGGAGTGAGCGTGCGCTGCGCCGAATGGGGCACTAAGTCCACACACAGGGGAGAGCACATGGGGATCCGTACCGGTCGGTTCACGCTCATCTTCGTAGTTCTCGCGGCATCGGGCGCTCTTGTCGGCTGCTGTCGCAGTGTCACACCCGAGGGCGGCACGCAGATACTCACCACCGACGTGAGCGTCGCTATGGAGGCGTTCCTTACTGAGAACATCTGGGATCTGTGTCTGACGGATACGGCGGAGTATGACGGTCGCAATGCGATCTGCGTGGTTGCCACGCTGCCCAGAGCTCTCGAGCATGATGTGATCGTGCTCGACTCCGTGGCCATTGCGGCGCTCGACCAGGTGCAGGAGTCGGTGCCCGAAACGCAAGCAGTGGGCGTGGTGCTGCGCTTTATTCGCGAGGATGATTCCACGTGGTGGGAGCAGGTATTCGACACGCGTGAGTACTGGTATGGCTGCGAGCCGGGAACCACGGGCGATCCGGCAGCGATCCGGGATTGCATCACCGTGTTCACGGCGCAGGATGTGGCTCGTCGGCTGGGTGATCCGGGCGAGATAGAGGGCGAATCGATGTTCATCGGTAGGATCATGGAGGTCGATACGGAGATGCTGGCGGGTATGGCGCACGGTGAGATCGCGGTGCCCGATCTCGTATCGTTCTGAGAAGTTTTCCCTGCAAGGGGCAGGCGGGGTACATAATCATATGGACAGAATCGTTCTTGGAGGGGGAGAAGAGCATGTTCAGGATCTTTCGCATGGGCGTTGCTGTGTTGATGCTTGTTGCAGTGGTGGGGCTCACCGGCTGTGAGAAGGCTGCGGATAAGGCCGCCGAGGAGGCCGCCGAAGCGCTCATCGAAGCGGGAACCGGCACTGACGTCGAGGTTGATGATGATGGCGCCACGATCGAGTTCGAGGACTCGGAGACCGGTGAGCGCCTCACGATCGAGAGTGAAGCCACAGGTCTGCCCGACGACTTCCCGTCCGACTTCCCCGTGTATGAGGATGCGGATATCACCTCCAACAGCACCATCACCATGGAGGAGTCCGCCACGTACTACGTGTCGCAGAGCACATTCGATGCATACGAGGACGTGCTCGCTTGGCACGAAAAGGCATATGCGGACGCAGGCTGGAACAGTGTGGCCACGAACAAGGTCGAGGCCGACGGTCTGTCCACGGCGGTCCTGAGTATCACCAAGGGTGAGTCACAGGCAACTGTGGTCATGGCTGAGACCGAAGAGGGATCGGTCGATATCCAGCTCAGCGTGGTCTGGGCCAACTAAGCTCTGCAAGAATTCCGCGAGTTCAAAGACATCGACAGTGAGCGGCGTGTCCTCTCGTGGGACGCGCCGCTCACGTCGTTAGATGGTGATCTCGGCGGCCCACAGGCCATGGATGGTGCAGCTCTCGACTGCGCGTAGTGTTGTTCCTGGATCGAGATCAACGACCACGGAGACCTCCGGGTATGCGGCTACGGCTGCCAGATCGAAGCGTGCGATCACTGCGTCACCCACGTAGAGCGCAATCGAGTCGATGAAGTGATCGGCCATATTGGGGTGTGCGACGTAGTGGCCGACCTTGATGTTCACGCGGGTCTTGTCGCCCGCGGGTTCGTGAGTGATGTAGGGAGTATGCTTGCGCTCGAAGTCGGTGACGGCGTCCAGATCGGCAACGAGATTCACGCCGCTCAACACCGGTGCGTCGCTCATGTAGTTCCTCCAGTCAGGTTCGTTGGATGGGTGGACGCGGCTATACTCGCCGCATTAGAACAGTTTGTACCCTTTGGGAGCGAGTTCGTCCTCGCGATCGGCCGAGTTTGGAGGCGAGGGGTGTGGGCGATAGAATCACCTTCTGGGATCAATGTCGAAGCGGAGGACGTATGCACAGGGGAGAGTTGCTCATCGACAAGAATGACTTCGTGCTGGTCGTGGTGGATATTCAGGAACGGCTCGCCGCCGCGATGGAGGATCACTGCACCGTGGTCACGTCGGCGGTCAAGCTCATCCGACTGGCGGCCCTCGTGGGTGCTCCCATCATTGTGACCCGTCAGTACCCCGAAGGGCTGGGCGCAAATGTGCCAGAGATCGATGAGGCGCTTCTGGGTGCCGCACGTGCTGGCGCCCGAGTTCACGCTCTGGACAAGACCGCGTTCTGCTGTTCGTCTGAGTCCGCGTTCGTTGAGGCGTTGGAGTCCACCGGCCGTCATCAGGCGGTGGTTTTGGGCATGGAGACACATATCTGCGTCACGCAGACGGCTCTCGCTCTGGCCGAAGCCGGACACCGCGTGCACGTTCCTGCCGACGTTTGCTGTTCGCGCAACGTGCTGAATCACGAGATCTCGCTGGATCGGATGCGCGCTGGTGGCGTGCAGGTCACCACGAGTGAGTCCGTCATGTACGAGGCGGTCGCTAAGGCTGACACCGACGAGTTTCGTGCTCTGCTCAAGATTGTGAAGGACTGACGCCCGTGCACTCCGACATTGATATCGCGCAAGAGGCATCGCTCAGACCCATAGGCGATGTTGGCGCTGAGGCGGGGTTGCTCCCTGAGGAGCTTGAGCTCTTTGGGAAACATAAGGCCAAGATCTCGCTCGACGTGCTCTCTCGGCTGAGCGATCGGCCCAACGGGCACTACGTTGATGTCACAGCCATCACACCGACGCCTTTGGGCGAGGG
>DFBG01000112.1:11936-12130 GCA_002367305.1 Actinobacteria bacterium UBA3086
GCGGCTCACAATCTGGGCGCGGCGTTCGTGGACAATCATCTCTACCATGGCAACGCGTTGGGCATCGATCCCTACTCGGTGTCGTGGAAGCGCGTGGTGGATATCTCCGATCGTGCGCTCCGCGAGATCGTTGTGGGATTGGGCGGGCGCATGAACGGCGTTCCCCGTGAGTCGGGCTACGACATCACGTCGGC
>DFBG01000091.1:0-1387 GCA_002367305.1 Actinobacteria bacterium UBA3086
TGTATGTCGCCCTTGACTGTGGCAAACACCACACGACCCGCCGACGAACCCTCGCTGTCCGGAAGATGTTCTTTGACGCGACCGACGGCCGTCTTCATCGCCTCAGCAGAAACCATGAGCTGCGGCAGGAAGACCTCACCGCGACCGAATGCGTCACCAATGCCCTGAATGACCGGCGTCAGCACATCGCCGATGACACTGCCCGGCTCCATGCCGCCGCGAATGACCTTGTCGACCAGACCGGGGGCTGCATCCTTGTCGCCCGTCTCAATGGCCGACGCGAGCTCCCGCGCCGGACCGACTACTGCCGTAGCGGATGCCGAACCCGCAGCTGTTGATGCGCGCGACTCCTTCACCGCGGTGTCAGTCTCATCCTCTGCTGCACCGACGTCGGCGGGCGCCACGTGCACGCCGGTCGCCCGACCCTCGGCTTCGAACGCCTTGGTGCGCGCGATCCAGCGGGACGACTGATCGTCGCGACCCAATAGGGCGTCCGACGCCGCAACCGCCGTCATGACGTCGGGGTCCGACGGGTTGATGATCGCGGAACTCAGACCTGCGGCGGCCGCCATGGACAGGAACGCCGCGTTCAGAGCGGGCCGTCCCGGTAGGCCGTGGCTCACGTTGCTCACGCCGAGCACAGTCGCCAGACCCCATTCCTGCGAAACAACGCGGACCGCTTCGAGTGTGGTGCGCGCGGCCTCCGCATCCGTGGCCGCTGTCATGGTGAGCAGGTCCACGACGAGATCGTCGTCGGACAGACCGAAACCTTGCGCTGCATCACGTATGCGCTGCACGATCTCCAGTCGGCCGGCGGCCGTCTTGGGTATTCCTGTGTCATCGAGAGCAAGCACTACCACCGCGGCCCCATACGTGGACGCGAGCGGCAAGATTCCCTCCATCGACTCTTGCGAACCGTTCACCGAGTTGATGAGAGCGCGGCCCGGATAGGCTCGAAGCGCAGCCTCCAGTGCCACGGGATTCTCGTTGTCGAGCACCAGCGGAAGATCGCACATGCCAGAGAGCGCCTCCACCGCAGCGGGCAACGCGATCACGTCATCCACTCCAGCAGCTCCCACGTTCACGTCCAGGAGATGCGAGCCGGCATGCTGCTGCGTGACGGCGAACGATCGCACGATGGTCATCGAGCCCTCGCGTAGCGATTCGGCCAGTTCAGGCTTGCCCGTCGGGTTGATCCGCTCGCCTATCACAGCGAAGGGTGCATCTGCACCGATCCGCGCGATACCGCGAGGCCCGGCGAGCACCACACCCTCGATGCCGCTACGCCCCTCCTGCACCGCCTTGTCCTTGGCGAAGTCCACAATCGCTGCGGTGAACGATGGCGTCGACCCGCAACACGAGCCGACAAGCCCCGCGCCCGCATCCA
>DFBG01000091.1:1461-1643 GCA_002367305.1 Actinobacteria bacterium UBA3086
AGACCGGCATTGGGCTGCACTATGATCGGCAGCTTGGTGGCCTTGGCCATGCGCTCCACAAGCGGAAGCATCTGCTCAGGCCCAAGACCGCAGTTCATTCCCACGACATCGGCGCCCGCAGACTCCAGGATCACCGCAGCGGTCTCCGGGTCGGTGCCCGAAAGGTCCATGCGTCCGTTCAT
>DFBG01000091.1:1698-1916 GCA_002367305.1 Actinobacteria bacterium UBA3086
ACCGCACAGCGCGCCTCGGCGATATCGGTCATGGTCTCAATGGCGATGGCGTCGGGCTGCGCGGAGGCGAGAGCGGAGACCTGCTCGGCGAAGACTTCGAACAGCTCATCGAACGACGCGTCACCCAGAGGCGTGAGCACCTTGCCCGTAGGACCGACATCGGCGAGCACGTGCTGAGCCCCAGCGCGCTTGGCGAGTCGAACGGCCGCTCGGTTGAG
>DFBG01000091.1:1939-7139 GCA_002367305.1 Actinobacteria bacterium UBA3086
TGGATCTGCTCCACCATCTCCTCGCCCGTGACATTGAGCTGCTCGGGGCACTGCTCCTCGGGCTTTCCCGCTCGCTGCAACATGGTGCCGAGGCCGCCATCGATGACGAGCACCTCGCCCTGCACCCTGTTCAAAATGTCATACATGGGAGTGACTCCGTTTCAAATGGACTTCTAGAACCGCAACGTGACAGCTCGACGCGGACAGGCCACGACACACGCCTCGCAATACACGCACTTGTCCTTGTCGAACACGAGCTGTGCGTCGGCGTCGAGGGTGAGCGCACCGGGCTTACACACCGCGGTACACAGTCCGCATACCACGCAGAGATCCTCGTCGAGACAGATGTCCGCGGCGGCCTCGCTCACCGTGAGGCCCTGGCTTTCCAGGAACTCGACACCGGAGGCAAAAGCATCTTTGCTCCCCGTGAGTTCGAGCAGCATACGGCCCTGCTGAGCCGGCTGAATCTGCGCACGCAGGATGTTGGGCACGAGGTCGAAGTCCTTGACCAAGTGGTAGATGACCGGCCTCAGCGACTGCCGAGGAGGGAACGTGAGATCGAATCGCTTTCTCATGACTAGATCGCCTCCTCTGTGCGGATCTCGAGCGGTTTCGTGGCCTGCGAACCAACCTGCGGCAACTGCTGCAAGGGCTTCGTGAGAAGCATGCGTTCCTCAGACACCCACCGCTTGAGCTCGGCGGCTATGGCGCGCGCCTTGGGCAGAGAGCTTATGGGTCCTGTCGGTATCTTCTTGCCGTCGATCTCGATCTCTCCGCTACGCAACTGCGCATAGGTGACCTGAGCCAACGCTGGACGACTGCGACGCTGCACACCGTAGTCGAAGACCGTGGCCTTGATGTCCGCATCCGTGAGCGCGAGCGTCTCCGCTATATCCTCGTCCAGCACAGGGATCGGAACACCGATGCCGACGAACGAACTCACGCCGTACCCCGTGAACGAGGCTGCGCTGAAGAACTCCGGACTCGCCTGTTTCATGTCGGCCATCACCGCGAGCGTGCCGGCCGGCTTGACTGGGACACCGTGCTCGTCGCGCGCGTCGTGCGGATTGTGCTGCGTACCCTCCCACGCCACATAGCCGGGAGCACCGGCGACGAAGCACCGCGTGCCCACGCCGATCGTGCGGTACGTGGGATCGTTGAGCAGCGGCGAGAGTGCGCCGGCCGAGCAGTATGTGGCGTTGGACAAGCGTGGCAGCAGCGTGCCCAAGTAGGTGTAGAGCGCACGATCGCTGGTGTTAACGGCGACCGCATAGTTCTGATAGGCGTTGCGTGGGTTGAAGAAGTACGCCTGGTTCAAGTCGTCGAGCGTCACCCAGGTGTCGATCTCGGTACGCGGGTAGCAGTCAGTGCCCGTGCTCGTCGCCTTGAGGTGGACGGCCCGCCCCCGCAGCAGATCCTCGAGCACGTGCGCGCCACCATATTCGATTCCAGCCGTGAGGCTCGGCTCCGTACCACCTATATAGGTGTCCACCGCAGCGAGGCCGCCGCTGGCAGGCACGTCATTGAGCGTGATCTCGCCCATGCGTATCGGAGGGTCTGAGTGACCGAAGTTCAAGAATGCACCCGTAGAGCACATGGGGCCGAACGTTCCCGTCGTGACGACGTCGACCTTCTTGGCCGCACCTTTCACGCCTTCATCAGCAGCCAGGGCACCGAACTCCTCGGCAGTCATGACCACTGCGTCCCCAGACGCGATGCGTGCGTTGATCTCTTCCCAACTCTTTGCCATCTCGATCACCTCCAGAAGATATGAAAAAACACGCTCCCGCCCGACTGTGTGTCAGGACGAGGCGTGTCTGCGTCTCGCGGTACCACCCGACTTCGTCATGATTCCCGGATCGGCCGGGATCATGACCTCGTTTCAAGCACGGGACCGGTGGCTTTTCCTTGCGAGGCGGGAGCCTTAACGCAAGAGGTCCGATGCTCATGAGCCTGTGATATCGGTGGCTGCCGTCCGGCATTACTGGGCGCATCGCGCCGTTCCTCCGGATGTCTCCAGGGCCATGTTCCGCGACCTTTCAGACACCGGCTCTCAGCTACCCCGGCTCTCTGAAGTCCTAGTCGGACCGCGTACTCTTCCCTATCAAAGACAATGCTATGAGATTGCGCCCAAGCATAGTGACCCACAGCGCTCGCTGTCAACTGCACCGGCACGCCTTACTGGCCGACGAAGAACACCGAGCTACGCCCTCTGCAGACGCTCCAACGCCGATCGAACGATCAGGTCGTGATCGAATGCGAGGTCGGGCAGATCCGACAACGCGTGCCACGCGGCCTCGGCGGCATCGTCGCCACCCTGCACATGCGGCATCTGGGGCCCAATGTCGACCACGAACGCTGCCGCCACGGTCCACCCGCGCGGATCGCGGCCGGGCTGACCGAACGTACCCACCATGAGGTACTCGGAATCCGGCACGGAGAGCCCCGTCTCCTCGGCGAGCTCACGCCTGCCCGCAGCCTCCACAGGTTCCATCTCGTTCACGAAACCGCCAGGCAGCGCCCACTTGCCGCGGAATGGTTCGATCCCCCGACGTATGAGCAGCACGTGACGATCTCCGGGCAAGCCGGCAATGGCGACCGTGTCGGCCGAGAAGCCGGGGCGTGGGTACTCGTAGGTGGGCATGCACACGATTGTACGCCTGTCGGTCTGTCACAGCCCGCACTTGAACACCATCTTTTGCACGCGCGCACCAAAGGGGTACCGTTGCGTACCATCCTTCGCGGTCGACGGGGCTGCGCATCTCAGGCAGAGGGGCCCGTACCGAATGAGCATCTGGAATCCCTTGACATGGTCGCACCGCGTCAAGATCGTTGTGGCGTTCGCATCCATGTACGTCATCTGGGGTTCGACATATCTCGCCATCCGCGTGGGCCTTGAGAACGCCATGCCCCCATCTCTGTTGGCAGGGATCAGACTCGTGACCGCCGGATTGCTCATGTTCGCCTTCGCCCGCTGGCGCGGCTACTCGTTGCGCATGCCTCGGCGTGAACTCATCATCACCGTTATCGTGGGCATCTTCCTGCTCTGCGGCGGCATGTACTTCACCGTGTTGGCCGAGCAGTACGTCCCGTCGAGTCTTTCGGCCCTGCTCGTCGCGGTCGTACCGCTCTGGGTCGCGTCGGCAGAGGGTCTGCTCCCCGGCATGGACCGCCTCACGGGTCGCGGAATCCTGGGCTTGTTCATCGGCTTCGCCGGGCTGGGCATCCTCATGTACCCCCGCATCACTGGTATCCAGGGCGACGAGAAGCAGTTCATAGGCATAGGCCTGCAGCTGCTCGCCACGTGGCTCTGGACGACCGGCTCGATCATCTCCAAGCGCAACCCCATCAAAACGAACGGCGTGGTGGCCGTCGCATGGGAGATGTTCGCAGCCGGAGTCATTCTCACGTTCGTGGGCGTCGTGCGCGGCGAGGTCGCGGACCTGGGCGGCGTGTCGGCGGCAGGCGTGGGCGCGCTCTTGTACCTTGCAGTCATGGGTTCCTGTGTCGCCTTCACCGCATTCATGTGGCTTCTGCGCAACGTTCCCGCCTCCAAGGTCATGACATACACGTACGTGAACCCGGTCGTGGCGGTCTTTCTGGGCTGGAGCGCTGGCTACGTCGGCCTTCTGCCCGAGCCGGAGCCGGTCAACATCTGGGTGGTCGGGGGGATGACCGTGATCGTGCTGGGTGTCGTCCTCACGACCTCGTCGCCCATGAAGCCTTCTCGTAGAGGCGAAATGCCAAAGGAACCCGACGCAGAACCGGCACTCGAGCTCGCATAGCTACGACGCGAGACTGCCTCCACAGAACCTCCACAATGCCTGCATCGCCACTCGACATCCGGGGTGAATACTGTCTCCAGACGGTAGTTCACAGACCTGCCCGTAACGGATGAAAGGAGCCCGCCATGATGTGTCGCACCCCGCGGAGAGATCGATCGCGACGAATACGAGCGGCTCATCACGGCACTACGTAGCGGATCATCGGGCGACGGATTCCCACCGTCCCCGAATCTCCCCTCCCCCTAAGGCCCCTGCATCGCGGGGGCCTTGGCGTTTCCGCACACTCGGAGAAACAGGTGGCCCAGAATCTCCATCGGCGCATGTGCTTGGGCATGAACTAGAATGGCGACCGTGTGCAGAGTCACGGTTGATCGACCGGTTTCATGTCGTTCGAGTCCGACTTCGGAGGGATCCGTGTCCACAGCGCTCTGGCGCTCGCTCAGGTTCATGCGTTCATATCGATGGATCGCGGCATCAGCCGTCCTCGCGGTGCTGGGTGCATCCGTGGCCGACCTTGCCGGCCCTCAAGTACTCCGCATGATCATCGATCGCGGCATCATCGCTGGCGATCGTGAGTTCATCTGGCAAGGAGCCATCGGCCTCATACTCATCGCCGCACTGGGTGGCCTCGCAAACTTCCTCCAAGGATATCTCTCCGCGCGCGCGAGTCACGGCGCTGCCTTCGACATGCGCAACACCATCTTCGACAAACTCCAACGCTTGGGATTCTCATATCACGACCACGCGCAGACCGGGCAGCTGATCACGCGCGTGACATCGGATGTCGATCTGGTTCGCGAGTTCGTGGGCGGTGGACTCGTACGGGCGGTGTCTGCCCTGATCCTTCTGGTCGGCGCCATGATTCTGCTGCTCGTGACGGAGTGGCGGCTCGCCATCATCGCACTCGCGGTCGTACCGGTGACCCTGGGCGTTCTCCTGATGTTCGTGCGACGGCTGGGACCCATGTTCCGCGGGTTCCAAGGACTGCTGGCGGCACTCAACTCGGTACTACAGGAGAACGTGGCCGGCGTGCGCGTGGTCAAGGCGTTCGCACGTGAACCCTACGAAGCGGAGCGCTACCGAACCGCGAACACCGCACTGCTCGACCAGGGTCTGGAGGTCCGACGCACCGTCGCCAACGCCTTCCCCTTGCTGTTCAGCATAGGAACTCTCGGGGCCGGCCTGATCACCTGGCTGGGTGCGATCCAGATCGTGAACGGCGCGCTCACCGTGGGTGAACTCGTCGCCTTCACCAGCTACCTGTTCCTGCTGCTCCAGCCCCTTTTCGTCATCGGCTTTGGGGCCCAGTCAATCGCACGAGCGGGTGCGTCGGCGGAGCGGCTCTTTGAGATCCTCGACACCGACGAGGAGCTGCCCGAAGACCCTGATGCCATTTCGCTTCCCGAGCTTGAGGG
>DFBG01000091.1:7171-7783 GCA_002367305.1 Actinobacteria bacterium UBA3086
AGCGACGTGACCATCAGCGTCGAGCCGGGTCGGACCATCGCCGTCGTGGGTGCAACGGGCTCAGGAAAGACTTCACTCGTGAACCTGATCCCGCGCTTCTACGACACGAGCGAGGGCGCGGTACTCGTCGACGGCCACGACATCCGTAGGGTGACGCTCACATCCCTGCGCTCGGCGATCGGCGTGGTCATGCAGGACTCGGTCCTGTTCTCGGGCACGGTCCGCGACAACATCGCGTACGGCCGGCCGGACGCCACGTTCGCAGACATCGAAGCTGCCGGCCGCGCCGCGCAGGCCCACGACTTCATCCTCGAGCTGCCTTCTGGCTACGAGACGCGCGTGGGCGAGAGAGGAGTGCGGTTGTCCGGCGGACAGCGCCAGCGCATCGCGATCGCACGCGCGCTGCTCATCGACCCGCGGATACTCATCATGGACGACTCCACCTCATCGGTGGACACCGAGACAGAAGCCGCTCTCCGCTCCAATCTCGATACGCTTATGGAGGGGCGGACGACGTTCATCGTCGCCCAACGCCTTTCGACTGTGAAGCGCGCCGACAGCATCCTCCTCATGCAGGACGGTCAGCTCGTGGACTCAGGCTCACATGACGAG
>DFBG01000091.1:7885-8084 GCA_002367305.1 Actinobacteria bacterium UBA3086
GATGAGTGATGGCGCACGGCGTATCACTACGCTCTCTCGCCAAAGACGAGCGCCCCGCCTCCACGCTGGATGCGATTCGGCGACTGCTCGGATACTTGGCGCCGTTCAGGCGCGAGCTCGGCGTGGCACTGATGTGGCTACTCATCTCCTCTACAGCGAGCGCCGCCTCGCCGGCTCTGACCGGTGAGATCATCGACCG
>DFBG01000091.1:8171-10028 GCA_002367305.1 Actinobacteria bacterium UBA3086
CAGAAAGCGCTCTACACCGTGCGTGAGCAGGTGTTCTCCAAGCTCCAGGACCTCTCCGTCGCATTCTTTGACGCGAACGAGTCCGGCGACCTCATGAGCCGGCTAATCAACGACATCGAGACGCTGAACTCGTTCCTGTCCCAGAGTTTCCGCCGGGTGCTGAGTTCCAGTTTGGCCATCATCGCCACGCTGATCGGCATGATGCTCGTGGACAGGCGGCTTGCGCTGGCCACCCTTGCGGTCGTCCCCTTCATGCTGGCGACCACGAGTCTGTTCGGATTCATCGCACGCAGGGCATTCCGTCGCCGACAGGAAGCCATCGGCGACGTCTCCTCGGTTCTGGCCGAGGAGCTCGCGGGCATAAAGGTGGCGCAAGCCTTCAACCGGGTCGACAGGAACAGGCGCGCGTTCTCGGACCGTAACGCCGCTAATCGTGACGCCAACATCACCGCATCTGCGGTCTCGTCGGCATTCTCTCCCGCGCTCGCTCTCATATCGGCCACGGCGACCGCACTCGTGGCCGCGTACGGCGGTTGGCTCGCAGCGACCGGAGTCGTCTCGATAGGCGTGGTCGTCGCCTTCTTCGCCTACGCGCGATCGTTCTTCAACGCAGTCACCCAGCTTTCGAGCCTGTATGCGGAGACGCAGTCGGCACTGGCAGGAGGAGAACGTGTCTTCGCGCTGTTGGACATCGAGCCGCTGGTCCAGGACTCAGCAGACGCGGTGGAGCTCGGTCGCGCCCACGGTGAGGTGAGCTTCGATGACGTGACGTTCAGGTATGGATCCGGAGCGATGATCCTCAAGGGTATCGACCTCAGAATCGCCGCAGGTAGTACCGTGGCCATCGTCGGGCCCACAGGCGCGGGCAAGACCACACTCATCAACCTGGTCGCCCGCTTCTACGACCCCACCACCGGAACCGTTTCCATCGATGGTCACGATCTCCGCGACGTCACCATGTCATCACTGCGACGCAACATGGGCATCGTGCTGCAGGAGCCGTTCCTGTTCTCCGGCACCATCAGAGAGAACATCGCCTATGGCTCACCTGATGCCGACGACACCAGCATCGCGCAGGCAGCGGAAGCCGCACAAGCAACGGAGTTCATCGACGGACTGCCCGAGGGCTTCGACACCGTTATCGGCGAGAGGGGTGCCACGCTCTCCACTGGGCAACGCCAGCTGATCGCGTTCGCTCGGGCACTACTCGCGAACCCGGCGGTGCTGATCCTGGACGAGGCCACTTCCTCGGTCGACACACGCACTGAGATCCTGATCCAGAATGCCCTGAATCGGATACTCGCCGACAGGACCGCGCTGATCATCGCGCACCGCCTGTCGACCGTCCGCGATGCCGACAGGATCGTGGTTCTGGAGGACGGTAGAATCGTTGAGGACGGCTCATACGAGGCGCTCCTCGCCCTCGGAGGCCGCTTCGCCGACCTCCACGTCGCACAGTTCGTCGACTGAGCGAAATACCAGCAGTTCGCGGGTCTCATCTCTAATATCAACCTCTACTTCAGACTTGTAACAGTACTTCTGAACTGCGCTTATATATCAAACCCTCAACACATACCTCATAGTTGCGATTTATATGGGACTTATCATATACTTGTGGTGTCATATATGGCACCAAGGAGTACAGATGTCGCTCGAACACGCCATTCTCGGATTCCTCAGTACCGGATCGTGCACCGGCTACGATCTGAAGACTCGTCACTTCGACGCGGATATCCCTCACCTCTGGACGGCCGACCAGGCACAGGTCTACCGAACCCTCGATCGCCTGGAAACACGCCATCTGGTCACCTCCCGAATCCGCGCCCAGCGTGGCCGCCCCGATCGCAAGGAATACTC
>DFBG01000091.1:10080-41929 GCA_002367305.1 Actinobacteria bacterium UBA3086
CTCTTCGCATCCGAACTTCCCGACGACGATCTCCTGAATCTCATCTGTGCCGGGCGAGCATCCCGGCAGCAACGACTGGAATCCCTGCGATCCCGCTCCGCCGCATGGACCCGTGAAGCAGGCATCTCCCCCACCAAGACACAGGTGCTTCAGCGAATGACCCTCGATGGGGCGATCGCCCAGGAACGCGCCGCTATCGACTGGCTCGACGACTGCATCGATCTCGTGCGCGAAGGACTCCCCGGAGCCGAGCGTACTGATACGAACTCGCAAGCCCAACGGCAGTTGTTCGGTTTTCCATCACCTCTGGGAGGGGGCGTGTGATGAAGATCGTGGCCATCGATGCGACAAAGAGGAGCGGTGCGGTCAGTCGTTCCATGAGCACTGCCGCTGACGCTGCGGAAGCCTGCGGAGCGACCGTGGAGCGAATCCGGCTCTACGACCTGGACGTGAGGTACTGCACCGGATGTCTCCTGTGCGGGCCCACGGGCGTCTGCCAGATGCAGGACGACCTGCCCGATCTCGCCACACGCATCACCGACGCCGATGCCGTCATCTTCGGCACCACGGGGTACTTCCGCAAGGCCGATGACGCAACAAGAGCTATCCTGGATCGCCTCTCGGGCTACTTCGCAGGGAACGGGCAGATGCGTCTTCCCGGTATGAGTGCGAGCGAGATCCCGCAGGCCAGAGATGCGAGAGCGGTGAAACGCGCGGTGATCATCACCGCATGTTCGGCACCGGAACCACTCGCCACATTCTTCGGGTACACGACCGGTCCCGTGCGCGAACTCCGTCGGGCACTCGGATCCGGAGGGATACGCACCATCGGGTCATTGGCCATCCCAGACACGTGGCGTCACCCCGAGATGCAGAGCTGGGAACACGATAGAGCGGAATCACTGGGCAGAATCCTAGCGGGCAAGATCTGAGGTTCCACGCCTCAGAAGAGGTCGAACAGCTTTCCCATGAAGGCCACATAGAAGATTATCAGTAGCCATCCCTCCCACCGCGTGATCTCTTTGTCCTGCGCCATGAAGAAGTAGAGCAACGACGCGCCCAGCATGACCGGAAGCCCGAGCGAGACCACCGTGGCCGGAACGGGCAGCGTGGCCAGGAGTCCGGGAACCGCGATCACGGCGAACCCATTGAACACGCTCGACCCCAACACGTTGCCGATCGCTATCTCCAGATTCCCGCGCCGCGACGCCATGATGCTCACCGTGAGCTCGGGCAGCGAGGTTCCCAGCGCCACTGCGGATATGGCTATGATCTCCGTCCCCACATCGAGCAGCGCCCCCAGCTCGATCACCGACCGAACCGTGTACTCCGCAGCGAAGTACAGGAGCAGTGCGCCCAGCAGGAGCTTGGGCCAGACCCGGGGGTCCAGTCGGCCCTTCTCGACCCTGAACTCCTCTTCGACGCTCTCCTCGATCTCATCGTGCGTGCGCCCGCGTGTGCGGGAGATGCTCACCGCATACAGCAAGTAAACGATCGCCCCGGTGCCACAGAGCGCCGCCTCCGGGCGAGTGATGATGCCGTCAAAGGCCACGAACACCACGAGTGAGGCCGACGCGACCAGCATGGGCAGATCGACGTGGATGATCTCGTAGGTGGCCTCAAGTCGACGCCCCAGGATCGCGGCGATTCCCAGCACAAGGAAGATGTTCGTGATGTTCGATCCCACCACATTGCCGATGACGATCTCCGGCGAGCCCTCTGCCACGGCGAACACCGACGAGACCAGCTCCGGAAGCGATGTACCGATGGCAACGATGGTCACACCCACGACATATGCGGGCATTCCCAGATAGAGGCCTACCTCCTCAGCCCCCTCTGTGAAGAGGTCAGCGGACTTGACGAGAGCGAGAACCGCGACCAGGAATACGACTCCCCAGAGAAACAGCTGTACCACATCCCCCTCGAATCAGCCGAGCAGAAGATCCATTACGCCGCGGCCCGGATCCACGAAAAGGCCGGTTCCGGCTGCGGAGGGCTCGTCGTACCCATCCGCTCCATTGCTGTTGATCCCCGGCCCCCAGAGCGCGAACGGCACCGCCTCGCCCACATGGGTCTTGAGGGCGATAGGCGTGGGGTGATCGGGCATCGCCAGGACACGCAGCTGGCCGCCATACGACAACGCACGAGAAACGACCTCTCGGTCGATGGCTTCGACCGCTGCGATCTTCTCGGCCAGGTCGCCGGCGTGACCCGCTTCATCGGGCGACTCGACATGAATGACCACGACATCGTGATCGACGAGTGCCGCGAGCCCACCTTCAGCCTGTGCCACATAGTCGTTATCGGGCCCATCACTCACGCCCGGGATGTCGAGACGATCGATCCCAGCCAGAACAGCGAGCCCATTCAGCAGGTCGACCCCAGAAGTGAGCGCAGCCTTGTGCCCGCGGCTGCCCTCGAACGAGGCCATACCCTTGGGCGCAACACCGGGCCAGAACGGCCAGACATCAGTGACTGGCAGGAGGGCCTTGGCCGCGCGAGCAGCGTTGACCTCAGAACCCGCGAGGATCGGACGAGCGCGATCCATATAGTCGAGTAGTAGTTGAGCACCTGCACCCCGAGGAAGATGCTCGGCGTAGGGCTTGTCGGAAATATCGTGCGGTGGGGTGTACTGCAGGACATCCATCAACTCGGGATGCCCCTTGACCACCAGGATGTGTCGGTACGCCACGCCGGGGTACAGGCGGAACGTCGCACTGTCCAGAGAAGCCGCCAGCTCAGCCACGATCTCATGAGCCTCGGGTGTGGAGACATGTCCTCCCGCGTAACTCGCCATGGCGTCATCGTGCAGGGTCACCAGATTGAGACGCAGCGCGACCTCATCAGGTGCGAGCTCAATGCCGATGCTGGCCGCCTCGATGGCCCCTCGGCCGATCTTGTCAGCGACCGGGTCGTAGCCCAGGATCGACGTGCAGGCGGCCGCAGAGGAGGGCTCTTCACCCTCGGGCACCGTCTGAGCAAGCCCACAGGTACCTTCGCGCGCCATGCGATCGAGGTTGGGTGTGGCCGCGGCCTGCAGAGTCGTACGTCCGCTCAGCTCCGGCAGCGGCCATCCAGCCGAACCGTCGAGGATTATCACGCAGTACTTCAAGAACCCCTCCGCCCCTCGATGTCGATGCATACAGGGTACATGATGAGCAGGGTTTCGTGGGTATTGTGCCCCTAGACGGCGACCTTCTCCCGGCGCGAAGCCCGGTACTCCCGAAGCGAGCCTTCGTGGAGCAGGCGCATCCCCTTGAGGTCGGAGAACATCGTCGGGTGCATGAGTCGCGGATCGACCGGCAGATTCGCCGACCCTGAATCCTCAAGCAACTCGCCGACGAAACGCGAGCAGTAGTAGTGCTTGTCGCGAGCAAGGTTGAATCGCGGACTGACCACCCGGAGCAGAAGTCCCACGATATCGAAGTGATACTCGTCCCGATCGCGTTCGAAGCCCTCCAGCGCATCGATGAGGGCGAGATACTGCTCTTCAGTCACCTGCAGAGAGTAGACACGGGAGCGCACGTCTTTGATCCTGAAGATTCCACGATCGAGATTCTCGTGAATGAATCCCGCGTTGAATGCGTTGTAAGTCCCCTTGCGACCAAACGAGTACATCTGCTCGAGATGCTCGTCGAGCGCCAAGCTGACGTGGCAGTAATGCCCCGCAGGATAGCGCATCTTGATAAGCCAGCTCATGAGGGTGCCGGAGAAGCTCAGCACGATGAAAACGTGTCGCATTGTCCCTGTTCCGCGAGTCATGTGTGCAAGTGTTTGTAGCGGATGAAGAATGCCAGATTGCGCGTCGATATACAACTCACACGTGTCCCACACCGAACCGGAGGGGACCAGTGCCGCCACCCAAGAAACACAGATATCTCGTGAGAGCCGCACGCATGTCAGCCTCCTCGGGTACAATGCCCGAATGAAGACTGAGATGATATACCTCGACACGCGCGACGCACAGTGTGCGCCTCCCGCGTTCTCTGAAGCTATCGTGAAGGGTATCGCCCCTAGCGGTGGCCTCTTTGTTCCTAACCAACTGCCCACGCTCACGCTCGCCGAGATCCTCGTGTTCGCCGAGATGCCGTATTGGCGTCGCGCGGCATCGATATTCTCTCGGTTCGGCGTAGACATGAGCGACGATCGCGTCGACGCACTCATGAAACAAGCCTACGGATCTCAGTGGGACGATGAGCGAATCGCACCTGTGGCGGAAGTGACCGCCGACATGCACGTGCTGGAGCTCTGGCATGGCCCCACGAGCGCCTTCAAGGATATGGCACTCCAGTGCATGCCCCTGTTCTTCTCGGAATCAGTTGACCAGCTCCGTGCTCGCGGCCAAGCAGATGAGGACTACCTTATCCTCGTCGCCACATCGGGCGACACTGGCAAAGCCGCCCTCGAAGGCTTCGCCGATCGTGAACACACCAACATCGTCGTCTTCTATCCCGCCGATGGCGTATCCGATATCCAGCGCAAACAGATGGTCACCCAACGCGGGTCCAACGTGGGCGTATTCGGCGTGCGCGGCAACTTCGACGACTGTCAATCCGCAGTCAAGGCGGCATTCGCCGATGAGCCATTCAACGCTGAACTTCGCGACGAGAACAACCTACGTCTATCGTCGGCCAATTCGATCAACTGGGGACGACTGCTGCCACAGATCGTCTACTACGTGAGCGCATATGCCGACATGGTCGCCAGCGGGGGCGTCATTGCAGGTGAACCGATGGATGTCTGTGTTCCCACGGGCAACTTTGGAAACATCCTGGGCGCCTACTACGCCAAGCTGTTGGGCGTCCCGATCGGGCGCCTTCTCTGCGCCAGCAACGAGAACAACGTGCTCACCGACTTCATCGCCACCGGCGTCTACGACATCTCCGATCGCGACTTCGTCAACACTCCCAGCCCCAGTATGGACATCCTCATCTCGAGCAACTTGGAGCGCCTGCTGTACCACTTGGCCGGCCCTGAGAAAGTGCGGGACTGGATGATCGAATTGGCTCGCGACAAGCGATTCCAGGTCGACAGAGAGACCTTCGCCTCGCTGCGGACATCGTTCAGCGGTGACTTCGTGACCAACGACGAATCCCTTCAGGTCATCAGACGCGTATATGACGACTTCGGCTATCTCATGGATCCGCACACCGCGGTTGCATGGGAGGTAGCCGAGCGACTGCGCGGAGATGATCCGGTTCTCGTGGTCTCAACCGCGCATTGGGCCAAGTTCGGCGCCGACGTGTTCCGGGCACTGTCCGGTCTCGCCGGAAGCGCGGATCTGCCAGCCCACGTTTCATCAATGAGCGGAGTTGAGCTTCTGGGCCAGGTGCAGGAGATCGCCGGCGATTGCGCGTGTGTGCCGCGCGCGTTGGCAGAGCTCGACGCAGCCACCGAGCGCTTCTCAGAAGTGGTCGATGCAGGCCGCGAGGGCGTGGAGAACGCAGTAAGAAGCTGGCTCGCCTAACGTCGCGGCTGGACTTCGCCTCTTCCCAGCGGTGATCGCTTCAGGCACACTGTGCACTCATGGAAGACGCCCCCGAACAGATCCAGCGCATGCTCGAGTCACTCTTTCGGCACACAGGAGCCGTGACGAGACTCGACGTCATTCTCCGCGCCGAGGAGATGGACCTCCCTCACGACGCACTGCGCATCATGGCGCTGCTACCCCCCGGAACATACACTCGCTCGCGCCTGTGCGATCAGATGAACTCAGCCATCGTCGCGCATGGTCTGAACCGCTTGCTCGGAACGCATGACTAGCTCGAAGCTCAGCGATATCCACGTCACTCATCCGTGCCGAGAATCGAATCACGCAGACGCAGGGCGAGCTCTGGTTCATCGGTCACGATGCCGTGAATCCGCCGGTCGGAGATCATACGCCTCAGCCCCACCTCATCGTTCACCGTCCACACGCACACGGGAATACCTGCGCGTGCCATGCGAGTCAGATACCCGAGACGAAGTAGCCTGACATGAGGCCCGATGCACGACGCCCAACACGCTCGGGTCCTGCGCGCGGGAAAGAATTCGCGCAACCTGCGGCCAAACGACGCGCGACGCATCCCTAACAGCAGTCCGGTCCGCACGTCGGGGAAACTCGCCCTGGCCGCACATACGGAACGATCGCTGAACGAGGTGATCACGAAACCGGCGGGACCCCGAGATTCCAGTACGAGTTGAACGACGTCTCGCTCGTACCCAGGCTCCTTGAGCTCGATATCCAATCCCACGCTCGCGGGAACAGCCCCAAGAACCTCTGGCAGAGTCGTCACACCCGAACCACCTGGGCGCAGTTCTCGAATCTCCCGAAGTGTCATTTGCGCGATCTGGTGTCCGTGTATGGCGGCGTCGTGGTGCACCACGAACTCATCGTCCGAGGTCCTGCGGATGTCGAACTCGACCATATCAACACCCAGGGACGCAGCACGCTCAAACGCCTCCAAGGTGTTCTGCTCATCCGGAGAGCCGACACCGCGATGCGAGATGATCAGAGGTCTCTTCGCCTCATCCACGTGGAAATTCACCTCAGAGACCTAGCGGGATGCATGCCACGAAGTCTCGCGGCCAGAACTCCCTGACGCGATCTCTTCATCGGTCAGACTCCTGCGCTCGGTCGCGAGCGCATCCCTTGAGCGCGAACGCCGCGCCGACAGCACCCATGGCGGCGACGGGTACGGGAATCGACCAACCTGCGATCACACTGGTGCCGTGCGGCAGCATCTGGGTCATGGTGAGGATGATGATCGGAGTGGCGATCGCGGCGATTCCAGACACCACAGTCGCAACAGCACATATCCGACCGCTGAACATGCGCTGGCACATCACAGCCAACAGGAGCGCGGCGATGAACGCCATCACTGCGACGCCGATGAGCGCACGCCCCTCACCGATCATCACGACCCAGACGGCAACCAGCAGTGCAGGTATGGACCAGAAGAAGCTGCCTTGAACCAGCCTGCCCGCATCGCGCATACCGATCGAACCCCACTGCATGCGCCACAGGAACAGCGAAGAGAACACGGGGAGAAACACTCCCGCCAGCGCGTAAATGACTTCGAGAGAGAGGTCATCGGTCATTCTCTGACGGTAGAACACAGGCGTGCTCAGGGCGACCACGAACGCGGAGATGAGCAGTGTCTGTGCGCCGAACGGAACGGCATGTTCGTTCACCGGCCCGCTCACCCTCGCGAGGGAACTCGCCGAAACTCTGACAGTCATGAACCGAAACCCCCATGGCACTACGATCAGGCCAGATTAATGGAACCCCTCCATGGGTAGGATTCGACGCTCCCAGGCTGTTCCCTAGTCGATGACCTCGTCCCGGATGGGGGCATCGCCTCGGGTTACGCCGCGAAGGAAGAAGTAGCCGACTGCCCCTGCGAGCAGTGATGTGATCAGGATCGCGAACTTCGCCTCTGCCTGCAGGTGTGCGTCCACGAACGCGAGGTTGGACACGAATATCGACATGGTGAACCCGATTCCGCCTAGGATTCCCGCGCCGAACACGTGTCCCCAGCGCACACCTGTGGGCAGATCAGCAATACCCAAGCGCACCGCAACCCAAGAGAGCGCAGTGATACCCAGTGGCTTGCCGACGAACAGACCCACCAGCACTCCAATCGTGACCGGCTGCGTCAGCAGCTCGAGAGGATTACCTTCGAGCATCACTCCGGCGTTCGCAAGAGCGAAAAGAGGCAGGATGACGAAGGTGGTGAGCGGATGCAGGCCATGCTCAAGACGCTGTAGAGGGGCGGAAATGTGGCGTGCGGCCTCTTGAATCTCAGTTGCACACGTCTGCTGCCTCGGATCCTCCAGAACATGTGAGCCCGGGGTATCCCCCACTTCGATCTCGTCGAGTTTGCCGCGAGCCCAACTCACGAACTTGCTGGGCTCCGTACGAGCCGTGGCAGGAATCGTGAACGCCACGAGAACACCGGCGATGGTCGCATGCACGCCCGAGTGCAGGAAGGCGAACCAGATAACCCCCGCAACCAGGAAGTACGGGATGGGATTGTCCACGCGCAGGAAGTTAAAGAGCACGAGCACAAGCAGGAGCAGCATGCCGATTCCCAGCCAGCCCCAGAGAATCTCGGACGTGTAGAAGAGTGCGATCACCAGCACCGCACCGATATCATCCGCGATCGCGAGTGCGGTCAGAAAGACCTTGAGGCTCGTGGGAACACGACTACCCAAGAGCGTGATGACGCCCAGCGCGAACGCGATGTCCGTGGCCATGGGAACGCCCCATCCGGAAGCTCCCTCGCCACCGTAGTTGAACACGCTATAGAGCAACGCCGGCACGATCATGCCGCCGACAGCTGCGAGAATAGGCAGTGAGGCCTTACGAACGGTCGAGAGCTCGCCGACGAGGAACTCCCGCTTGATCTCGAGACCGACGACGAAGAAGAAGATCGCCATGAGCCCGTCATCGATCCAATGCAGGAGCGACTGACCGAACTCAAAATCCCCGATCGCGAAGGCGAGCTCGATGTGCCAGAACTCCTCGAAGCCCTCGCCCAACGCTGAGTTGGCGAGCACGAGTGCGAGAATCGTCGCCGCAAGCAGTACGAGACTTCCAGAGACCTCAAGCTTGGTGAAGTCCAGAAAGTCTTTTCGTATCTTGAATCGAAGGCCGCGGAGCTTGCGTCCGCCCTCCACGACGCGCTTTTTGATCATATCGCTCCTCGTGTCCGGGGGTGATGATGCGAAGTATGATTCTAGACCATACCCATCCGTGAAGGAACGACCCTACACCAGCAGTTCGAAGAGTACGACATCATGCAGACGATCGAACTTGAATCCAACCTCCCGCAAATGTCCAACGCGCTCGAACCCGAGTCGCTCCATGAGGTCCATACTGGCCTCGTTGTCTCCCACGATCTGAGCGATCAGAGCGTGGTGCCCTTCCTTCCGCGCAGCCTCGATGAGAGCCCTCCCGAGCTGCGCACCCAAACCGCGACCCCTCACATCGGAGTCAAGGTAGATGCCCAACTCGACGGTGTTGCCCCATGCAGGCCGAGCGGCATAAGAGGACACCGCACCCCAGCCCACCACGACCTCATCGGCCTCGATGACGAGAATGGGTAGCCGCGGCCCGTGCTCCGCTATCCACTCGATGCGATCCTCGACACTCTTGGTCTTAGTGTCGAACGTTGCGGTCGAGGTCTTCACGTAGTGGTTGTAGATGGCCGCGATGGCCTCTGCGTCATGCACCGTTGCCGGACGCACGTTCATCATCGTGCGTCCCCCCTCTTCGTCGCCGTGAGCAGATGATGCCACGGCAGACCCTCATGGGACTCGACTTCATGGAATCCGGCATACTCGAGCATGTGCTTCAGATCCGCCACGCTGACCCGGATGTCGGCACGCGGACCACGCGGAGTCTCACGATCGGCCCAATCGACCACCATCATGCGCCCGCCTGACTTGAGCAATCTCCTGGCCTCGGCATAACTCCCGACCGGATCCGCCAACTCATGGTGCAGGTTGATCATGTACACGACATCCGCGATGCCGGAGTCGAGCCCAACGCGTGTCTCCTGAGCGAGCAGGGGCACGACGGTACCAGACTGGACCTCAGGGACATTCTCCTGCATCCACTCGATCATCACGGGAGCGATATCCACCGCGTGAATGATCGCCCCCGGCGAGAGTTCCGCAAACCGCCGAGCGAAGAAACCGGTGCCCGCACCTATCTCGACCAGGACCGCAGCGTCTGGCATCGCCAACGCTTCCCACATGACATTCGGGATGATCGTTTCGGCACGACCGGGATCGTTGAGTTTCTCGAGTTTCGCGTAGTCGAACTTCATGTGTGCCATTCGCGCGGACCTGCCATTCGTGTGTGGAGCTGCATGAACACGGACGAGCGTATGCGCCGTGCGCCTACTCGTCAATCAATCGAGAGCGTCTGAATCGTTTCATGGCGATTGCGAGGAATATGGCGTCGACCGCTACGAAGATGAGAGCGACCGTGAGCAGCACGATGCTCGGATTGAGCTGCTCTATGAAGTCCAGAAGTCTCACCTGCGTATCGCCGGGAAGCACGCGATAGAGGTACCCCAGTATCAGTCCCGGGAAGAAGAGCAGCATCAGGATGCCCAGACTGAGCGCCTGCCCCGCCTGCCTGACGGTGCTGGCCTTGAGCGAGATCATGACTCCGATCACGGTCACCATGAACGTGATCAGGAAGCCGAAGACGATGACGGCGAGCGTGACGTCAGGACGATAGAACAGAAGACGGCGCGGCGCGGCGAACGCGATGTTGATGGTGAACAGACTGACCACCATGACGGCGAGCAGTATGCCGTAACCGTAGATGACCGCAGCGGCGATCTTGCCGAAGAGAATGGCTTTGTCGGACAGGCGGGTCGTAAGAAGCGTCTCAAGCGTGTGACGCTCTCGTTCGCCTGCAAAAGAGTCTGCGACGAGCGCGCTCACCAAGAACAGCGGCAACCACGCCCAGAAGATGGGCGTCCATGGCTGCTGGACCCACCACTCCCCGGTCTGCAGCGGCATGAACACGCCGAACACCGCGAAGATGAGCACCATATTGAGGATGTTCGCCCGACGACCGCCTTGGCGCAGCAGGACCTCCCGATACTCCTTCACGACCACGAGCCAGATGTCAGACAGCATCGGCGCCACCTTCCAACAGGCTCATGAACGCCTCTTCGAGCGTCTCGGAGCCACGGCGGACCTCTTCGATCTCGCCGCCGTGTTCCATCACGAGGCGCACGATATCCGGCGTTCGCACATCAGGGCTCAGATCCAAGAGGAGCCGGCTATTCTCCGGTCGCACCTCAAGGACTCCCTCCATGGCAAGAAGCGCCTCGCGTATTTGATCGCCCAGCCCATGACCCGCGATCTCGAGACGCCTACCACCGGCGGCAGTACGTAACTCATCAGGGTGACCCAAAGCGAGAAGCCGGCCCTCGCGTACCACGCCGACCTGATGACACAGCCTCTCTGCATCGGCGAGATGATGTGTGTTCACAAAGACGGTGACACCCTCCTCGGCGACGAGTCGAGCGAGGTCGTCACGCAGACCTGCGGCAGCGACCGGATCGAGACCGGCCGTCGGCTCGTCCAGGAATACGACTCTCGGTCGATGCATGAGCGAACGAGCGACGGCGAGCTTCTGTTTCATGCCGCGACTCCACGTGCCCACCTGCTCTCCTCGGCGATCGAAGAGATCGAGAGGCTCCAAGAGCTCGCGAATGCGCGCCTTGACGTCGCCACGCGACATACCCGCTGCGCGCCCAAAGAACTGAAGGTTCTCTTGCGCAGTGAGCCGCTCGTAGAGCCCCGAGTGCTCCATGAGAGCGCCTGTCGACGCTCGCACGGCTTGAGGATCAACGGTCACATCATGGCCGAGCACCTCGGCCCGGCCCGAAGTCGGCTCGAGGAGACCGAGCAACAGACGCACCGTCGTGGTCTTGCCCGAACCATTGGGGCCAAGAAAACCGAACACCACACCTGTGGGGATCTCCAGATCGAGAGAGTCCACTGCACGAACCGACGGGAAGTCCCGAGTCAGCCCCTGGGTTCTGATCGCGATCTCGCTCACGTGCACTCCTTCGATACTCTTTGGAACGAAGATTCTCCCTACCATCACACCATATTCACATCCATACGCAAGACTGGACATCACAGTTCGCACACTTTCGTGCGCCAGCCGTCATGCCCGACACACATGGAGGTTCAAGAAGATGGCTTCTGAGATTCGCCGCACCGACCCCAAGAAACGTCGAACCGCCCGCAGGGTTCGCTGGGGACTACTGCTCACCGTCCTCACCTCCAGTACGATCCTGGGGCTGCTCCATACGAAGCGTTCCGGCTCGTTCTGGCCCGTGGGCGTCGACGCCCTATGCCCCTTTGGCGGTCTGGAGTCCCTGAACAGCCTGATACTCAATGGGACCTACCTCAAGAAGGTCGAGTTCGGCAGTCTGGCGCTCCTGATCGCCAGCGTCATCCTGGTGGCCATCTTCGGGCGCTCGTTCTGTGGGCGGATCTGCCCACTGGGCACCCTGCAGGAGATCTTCGGCCGACTGGGCAGACGATTCGTGCCCAAGCACGGTCCCATTCCCCGGTGGCTTGATCGGCCCGCTCGTTTCCTCAAGTACGGCGTGCTCGCCGTGTTCATACTCTGGACCTGGCGCGCTGGAGAGTTGGTCATGAGGCCGTACGATCCCTGGGCCGCGTATCACCACCTCACCTCGAGCGAGCTCATGACTGAACTCGGCGTGGGCGCCATCATCCTGTTTGCCGCACTGATCGGCTCACTTCTCTACGACCGATTCTTCTGCCGCTATGCGTGTCCTATGGGCGCGTTTCTCGCGCTGGGCGCGAAGTTCAGTTGGTTCAAGGTCAACAGGAACGCACACACCTGCATCGATTGCGGAGCGTGCAACACCGCGTGCCCCGTGGCTCTCGAAGTGGCGAACACGACCACCCTGGACTCACCCGAATGCATAGCCTGCGGGGAGTGTATCGAAGCCTGCCCGGTGGAGGACGCCCTAGTCGTGTCCGATCGCCGAGGATTCAAGATCTCCTCGATCATGGTCACTGCCTTCACGTTCCTCATCTTCTTCGGCATCGTGGCACTCACGACCGCTGCGGGTTCGTTCGAGTGGAGTAAGACGACGCTGGCGCAGGAAGTCCAGCGTGCCGGGGCAGGCGGCGGCTCTGTTGACACCGAATCGATCAAGGGCTGGATGTCCGTCGACGACATCGCTGACGCCACCGGACTGGACCCCGCCGAGATCGCGGCGCCGTTCGGTATTGCAGAGGACGAGTATGGGATCGGCCTTGGCGAACTGAAGGAAGCCCGAGGATTCGAAATGTACGCACTTCGCGAACATGTGACAGCTCTGCTGTCCGAATCCCCCTAGAAACGAATATTGGCACGCACATTGCTTGAATGCGGCAAGCGGGCGACCCGACCCCCCCCTCGGGTAACGCCCCTGAAGAGAACTGACAGGACGCGCCTATCCCCCCTCGGCGCGTCCTGTCGCTTTCTCTGAGAGTCTGAGTTGATTCCGAGAGAGAATTCCTTGTGCCTCGGGACCTACCCGAAACGACCCGTGATGTATGCCTCGGTGCGGGGGTCACTCGGATTCGTGAACATCGTGCGCGTATCTCCCACCTCGATGAGCGCGGCCGGAGCCTCCATGGTCTCACGCAGCATGAACGCAGTCCTGTCGGAGATCCGAGCGGCCTGCTGCATGTTGTGAGTGACGATAACGATGGTCACCGAGTCCTTGAGCTCTGCGATCGTGTCCTCGATCTGCTGCGTGGAAATGGGGTCGAGGGCTGATGCGGGCTCGTCCATGAGGAGCACCTCGGGCTCGGTCGCAAGCGCCCGCGCGATACACAACCTCTGCTGCTGGCCGCCCGAGAGCTCAAATGCATGTTTCTTCAGGAAACTCTTGGCCTCACCCCAGAGCGCCGCGCGCGTGAGCGAGTGTTCGACGATGGCGTCGAGCTCCGCCCGATTGCGAACGCCGTGCGTGCGGGGACCGTATGCGATGTTGTCATACACCGACATGGGAAACGGATTGGGCTTCTGGAACACTTGGCCGACACGTATGCGCAGTTCGACGGAATCGACGCGCTTGGCATAGATGTCATCGCCGTCCAGGCGGATCGTTCCTCCCACGGTGACACCGCCGATCTCATCGTTCATCCGGTTGAGACAGCGCAGCAGAGTGGACTTGCCACAACCGGATGGGCCGATGAGCGCGGTCACCGCCTGCGGGGGTACCGTCATGCTCACTCCGGCGACAGCGATCTCATTGCCGTACGCCACTGATACATCTTCCAACTCGAATGACCCCGTGTTCGCGTTCACCATTTGATCTTCTTCCTCTGTGCCGATCGCCACGTCGCGGCGATGATATTGATTATGCTGACGCCCGCGACGAGCACGAACGCGGTACCCCACACCACATGCGGCGCTGGTCTGACAGCCTGGGTGGCCATGATGTAGAGGTGATACGGCAGTGCCATGGTCTGGTCGAGAGGACTCGATGGCATTGGCGCAAAGAATGCGACCGCCGTGAAGAGGACGGGGGCTGTCTCCCCGGCCGCACGTGAGAGACCCAGTATGGATCCCGTGACGATCCCAGGAGCGGCGGCGGGGAGCACGACCTTCCGGACCGTGCGTATGCGTGTCGCACCCAAGGCCATTGACGCCTGTCTGAGTTCACGGGGTATTCGCCTGAGCGCCTCTTCGGTCACGGTGATGACCACCGGCAACGTGAGACACGCCAGCGTGAGCGCACCCGCAATCAACGACACGCCGAGCCTCATCGACATGACGAACAGCGCGAAACCAAAAAGGCCGTACACGATCGATGGCACGCCAGCCATGTTCGTGATGGCCAAGCGAATGAGTCGCGTCCAGAGGTTGCGGGGAGCGAACTCGGAGAGGTAGATGCCAGCCATGATGCCGATGGGAAGCGCGAAGGCGGCGGTTCCGAGCACCAGGTACACGGTGCCCATGATCACCGGATGGATGCCACCCTCGGTCATCGCCTTGCGAGGGGCCTGGGACAGGAACTCCCATGTGACGGACGGCGCCCCGCGGTAGGCGAGGTAGCCGAGAAGGAACAGCGCGATTCCCACAACGATGAGGGTGGCGATACCCATGATGCCCTTGGCAAGAGACTCCATCATGCGGGCTCGTTTGACGCGACTCATCGACCCCACCTCTTGCGCTGACGCTCGAGCACCAGATCCGCCGCGAGGTTGATCGCGAAGGTCACTGCGAACAGAACAAGGCCTGTGGCGAAGAGGATCGAGTAGTGCAGTCCGCCACGAACGACCTCTCCCATCTCGGCTGCGATCGTTCCTGGCATGGTGCGCACCGAGACGAACGGGTCGCCCGGAATGATCCCGGCGTTACCCGCGAGCATGAGAACGACCATCGTCTCACCGATCGCGCGACCCATGCCCAGCATCGTGGCGGCGAAGATGCCCGACGAAGCTGCAGGGAGGACCACCTTGAGAACCGTTTGCCAGCGCGTGTTGCCGAGCGCCGCCGACCCCTGTCGGAGTGCATCAGGGACTGCGTGCAACGCGTCCTCCGATATCGAGACGATCGTGGGAAGCACCATGATGCCGACTACAACGCCGGCTGTGAACGCGGTCAGACCCGTGTCGAGACCGAGGATGTCCTTCACCGCGGGAACGAGCAGTGCGATGCCGAGCAGTCCGTAGACGACGGAGGGAATGGCCGCCATGAACTCGATGATCGACTTCGAGATCTCCTTGACACGCCCCGTGGCGAACTCGGAGATATACACCGCCGATGCCACCCCAAGGGGTACGGCGGTCAGTAGGGCGACGATCGTCACCCATGCGGTACCCGCCATCATGGGGACGAAACCGAACTGCTCGTTGTCGGATGTCGGGTACCAACTGTCGCCGGTGAGCATGGTCAGCAGGCCGACCTCACCGAGCGCGCGCGAAGCGTTGAGGAGCAAGAATGATGCGATGGCCGCCAGGATCAGAATGGCGGCCCAGCCGGATGCGTGTATGAGACCCGAGGCAACAGCCTCGGCCGTGCGGCGGATCGCCGCACGGCCGGACCGGTCTCTCGAATCGATGAGAGATCCTATTGACATGAATGCTCCAACCTAGCCGAGCGGAACAAAGCCCTGGTCCTCGACGATTCTCTGACCCTCGGAACCGGTGATCCACTCCAGATACGCGGCAGCCGCCCCAGTGGGCTCACCGTCGCTGTACATGTACAGTGCGCGGGAGATCGGGTACTCATCAGCGAGCACGGCCTCTACTGACGCGGCCGTGCCGTCGACCTCGAGCACCGAGACTGCATCCGTGATGTAGCCGACACCGATGTAGCCGATCGCGGCCTCGTTACCGGCAGTTTCATCGACGATCGCCTGATTGGACACGAGGAGCCGGGCCTCCCTGGCGTACTCCGCATCCTCTCCGACAACAGCCTCTTTGAAGAACTCATAGGTTCCTGAGGAACTGTCACGCGAGAGCAGGACGATGTCCATGTCGTCGCCACCGAGCCCGCTCCAGTTGGTGATCTCGCCGCGGTAGATCGCGCTTATCTCTTCCGTGCTGAGCGCGCCGACCGGGTTGGCGGGGTTAACCACGACGGCGATACCGTCGCGAGCAACGGTGTGCTCGAACGGCTCGACTCCAACCGACTCAGCCGAGTCCACTTCCGAGTCTTTGATGCGACGTGACGCGTTGGCAAAGTCGGTGGTCCCATTGATGAGACCGGCGATACCGGTACCAGAGCCACCGCCCTTGACCGTGATCATGACGCCGGGGTTCTGGTCCATGAACTCCTCGGCCCACGCTTGGCCCATGTTCACGATCGTGTCTGAGCCTTCGACGTTGATGACGCCGATGAGCTCGTCGCTCGAACCGTCGGCAGCGCCACTCGATCCGTTGTTCGTCCCGCACCCAGTCAGCGCAAGTGTGCCGACGAACAGCAGTGCGGACAGCGCACCTACCGTGAATTTCGTTGTCTTCAAAGTCCTGCTCCCTAAAATCGATTGCCCAGAGCGGCGGTTCCTTGTCCGCCACTGCAACGCATCCTAGTGACCCAGACCACTCCATTGGTTGCAGGAGCGTTACAGCTGCGTACACTTTTGTGACATTTGTGTTAAATAAACTTGAATTCACCGCGTCCTGTGCGATGATGTGCCCACGCACGAGAACTCAACTCTCGGAGGTACGAGCCGTCATGGCGCATGTACTCGTAGTGGAAGACGACCCGATCATCAGACAGACCGTTGAGTACGCCTTGAGAAGGGCGGGATTCGATGTCTCGTCAAGCGAGAACGGGGACCAGGCGCTCGAGCAGTTCCACGCCCAGAAACCCGACCTGATCCTGCTCGACCTGATGTTGCCCGGACGGGACGGTTACTCCATAGCCCAGGAAGTCCGTCGCACCGACAAAGACGTCGCCATCATCATGGTGACGGCGCTCGACCAAGAGCGCGACAAGATCCGCGGACTCGACGCCGGAGCCGACGACTACATGACCAAGCCGTTCTCCATGGAGGAACTCCTCGCCCGGGTGCGCGCCAACCTGCGGCGCGTCAAGCAACGAGAGGTTCTTCAAGTCGATGAGATCATCAACACGGGAGACCTCATAATCGAGCCATCCCAGGTGCGCGTCACGGTTGCCGGAGTCCCCGTGAAGCTGCGGCTCAAGGAGTTCCAGTTGCTCGTGACGCTGGCCAGCAACGCGGGATCTCTCATGACTCGCCAATCGCTCGCCGAGCAAGTCTGGGGCTATGAGTTCCTGCACACGTCCCGCACGATCGACGTGCACATCCGTCGGCTGCGACAGGCCCTAGAGGAGCTGTCGGCCTTCAGCTACGTCCACACGATCCACGGCATGGGATATCGCTTTGACGCCATCCCCAAAACTGATATCGAGGTACCGTCCACATGAGTCACATCGGCGCACGCATAGCTCGGTCATACGGATTCCGACTGACCATCGGCTACGTTCTGGTGGTCACGGTGCTCGCCGCGGCATGGGCATGGAGCCTCTTCTCACCGCTCACCGAGGTGGCCGTCGAGCAACAGACACGGCATCTGGAGTCCATCGCACAAGCCGGGACTATGGTCGTCGCCGACTCGGATGCGTCGCTTGAGGAGACCGTCGATCGATTCGTGGCCCACTCCGATCTGCGCATGACCGTCGTGCGCGCAGATGGCACTGTCATCGCCGACTCCGCCGAGAATCCGGAGCTCATGGAGAACCACGGAGATCGCCCGGAGGTGATCGACGCCTTGGCAGGCTCAACCGGATCCGACAGCCGCACGAGCGTGACGCAGGATGTGGAGCAGCTCTACGTCGCCGTGCCGACGTCGATCGACGGCGAACTCGCAGCCCTGAGACTCTCACAGCCCATCGAGGACATCCACACCATCGCGGCAGACTCACGTCGCACCGGCCTGCTCGTTCTCGCCGTCGCTCTCGTGGTGGCACTCCTCATCAGCCTCAGGATCGCTACCGCGGCGGCGAGCCAGATCCGTGGGCTCTCAAACGCAGCCGAGTCAATGGCGGCCGGTGATCTGGACTGCCGTATTCCTCAGGAACGCGGTGACCTGTCCTTCCTGTCCACAGCCCTCGCCGAACTGCGCGACCAGATGCGAGACCGCATCGAGGCCCTTGATACCGAGCGCTCATACCTCCGGACCGCGCTCGACGGACTCACCGACACCGTACTCATGCTCGAGGGTGACGTCGTCCGTTTCGCCAACAGCGCCGCCTCGACCATGTTCCGTGTGCCCCCAGGAAGCATGGACGGACTCCCCCTGGAGAGATCGGGGCTCCCCGCCTCTCTCTCCGGTCACATCCGACAGCGGATCGACACGAAGCGCATCACCGCAGAGGAATGCGACCCGGATCCGACCGGTCGCTGTCTGCGCGTCACCGTCGCCCCGCTGGACATGCATGACTCCGTGCGCCGCACGATCATCTCGGTCGCCGACGTGACCGAACGTAGTCATCTGGATGCCATGCGTCAGGATTTCGTCGCCAACGCGAGCCACGAGCTCAAGACGCCGACAGCCGCGATCCAGCTGCTGGCCGACGGCACCTCGGATGCCGCGGAGGACGGCGACGTGGATCAGGCTCTCACGTTCGCGTCTCAGATATCCTCGGAGTCCGCGCGCCTGAGCCGACTCGTCAAGGACCTGCTCGACCTCTCGCGGCTGGAGACCACTCCTTCATCGGATGGCATCACCAACATCCGAGACGCTGTGGACAACGCCGTCGTCGCGCATCGCATCTCGGCCGACCATCAAGGCCTGGACGTTGAAGTGGATGACGCCGACGTGATCGACCAGGACCTGTTCGCCCGTGCGGACAGCACCGACGTCGCTGTCGCGTTGGACAACCTGCTCGACAACGCCATCAAGTACACCGAGTCCGGCAAGATCACCGTCTCGCTCTCAGCCGATGAGGATCACGCCCGCGTGGCCGTGTCGGACACCGGGATAGGCATCCCCACCGACGACCTCCCCCGCATCTTCGAGCGCTTCTACCGTGTCGACCGCGCTCGCTCGCGTGCGAGTGGAGGCACGGGTCTGGGACTGTCACTCGTGCGGAACGTGGCCGAGCGCGCCGGAGGGTCGGTCGAGATCACGTCGCAGCCCGGCGAAGGCAGCACATTCACGCTGATACTGCCAAGGGCTCTCTGATCGGAATCTAGCAGACTGTGGACCTCGACGTGTCGCTGAGCACATCGCGGACCCACCGCACGAACTCCTCGGCGGTCACGTTCTTGGGGATGTAACCATCCGCCCCGCATCCGGCGACGATCGTCTGGAGATCCGACTCAGGCTCGGACGAATAGAGCATGACCTTCATGTCCGCATCGATATTCCGCTTGAGAACGGTGCAGATGTAGTCACCCTTGAGAGAAGGCATGTTGTAGTCGAGAAGCACGAGATCAGGCTTGGACTCGCGAACAATACGTGCGACCTCGGTCCACTGATCACAGGTGTGCACCGTGAACCCGTTCGATCTCAGCGCGGCCGAAGCGGCACTGAGAATCAATGGCTCGTCATCTACCAGTAGTACCGTTGCCAACGTCATCGTCTAACTTCGCCTCCCCTAATCAAAACAGATACCTTGAGCACCCACCGCGAATGCTACGTAATGAGCATCGCCGTCTCGCGGACTTCGCACCATCGGGGAATCCCTGAATACTCACACTCCAATACCTCATGCCTCCCACAGGCATCAGGGATTACCTCGTCCAGCTTGAGGGTTTCCCCGATGCCGCCGGATCGATGGCACCTCGATGATGTGTACAGGAGGATCCGACTGGATTGGGATGGTCGACTGATGACTGAAGAATTCGATCTCGTCGCCGAACTCGACATGCTCGCCGAGCGCCTCATGCTCGTCGATCCGAGTGATGCCGATGACATGGCCGCGCTGCGTGAGCAGTATGCGGCCCTTCTTACGTATGCCGAATCCACGGATCGCCCGGAACTCGTGGGGTCATGCGCGTATTCACTGGACATCGTCACCCGCATGCCCAAGGGTGACGGAGCACGCGAGTCTCTTTCGGATCTGGGCACGGCTCTCGTCGGCCTCCGTGACACAGCACTCGGCACCGGTCTCGCACCCTCGCGTCGCATAGGGCAGCCGGGCGCGGTCGCAGAGTCGGAGTTCACGCCAACGAAGTCCGCCCCTCTCGCCGGCGACGACGATCTGCTATCCGACTTCGTCGCACGTGCAGGTGAGTACCTCGACGATGCCGACGAGCGATTGCTGACACTCGAGCGTGAACCAGAGAACCGTGGTGCGCTCGATGCAGTGTTCCGCGCCTTCCACACGATCAAGGGAATGGCCGGCTTTCTCGCCCTCAATGCCGTCGAGGCCGTGTGTCACGAAGCCGAGGGCGTGCTCGAGGTCCCACGCAAGGAACACGTTCCCATGACGCGCGAGGACATCTCTCTCATCTTCGGTCATATCGACACCATGCGTTCGCTCATCGGCAGCGAGACCGAGGAGCAGTCCTTGGATATGACGGACGCGAAGAGCGAATCCGAGCACGTCTCGACGGACCACAAGACGCGCGCGACGATCCGCGTCTCCGAGGACAGGCTCGACCTCCTTCTCGACACCATCGGCGAACTCGTCATCGCGGAGGCATCGGCCGGAGATACCATCCGGAAGGCGTCCGATCGCTCCGACGAGCTCGACAAACGACTCTCCCGTCTCGACAAGATCACGCGCGAACTGCAGGAGATGGCAACCTCCCTGCGTATGGTTCCCGTCAAAGCTACGTTCAACCGACTTGCGCGTCTGACTAGGGACGTAGGGACGAAATCAGGCAAACGCGTCCAGTGCACGCTTGCCGGTCAGGACACTGAGCTCGACAAGGCTGTGGTGGATGCGATCGCAGATCCCCTCATGCATCTGGTCCGCAACGCAGTCGACCATGGAATCGAGAGCGATCCGAGTGTGCGCGAGCGTGCCGGCAAGCCCGCGACCGCAACGATCAGGCTGCACGCGAAGCAGATCGGCAGCGGCATCCAGATCAAGCTCAGCGACGACGGCCGTGGTTTCGACCTGCAGGCCATCAAGGCCAAGGCCGCGGACATGAACATCGACCTACCGGAGGACCCATCAGAGGATGACCTCCTCAATGTCCTCTTCACCCCCGGCTTCTCGACCGCCAGCCGCGTCACGGAAGTCTCCGGTCGTGGAGTGGGGCTCGATGTCGTTCGACGGGCGGTAGAAAGCCTCCGCGGCACGATCGATATCGAATCAGAACCAGGAAAGGGTACCTCTTTCACCATCCAGCTCCCCCTCACTCTCGCCATCATCGACGGCATGATCGCCCGAGTCGGCGACGAACAGTACGTCCTCCCCACGCTCTCGATCATCCGATCCGTACGTCCGGAGCCGGAGGACATCACCAACGTGCTCGATATCGGGGAGACCCTGCGTACGAACGAGGGATTCATCCCGATCGTGCGCCTCGGTCAGGTCTTCGGTGTTGAGAACGCGGAGGAAGACCTCACGAACGGCGTGGCGGTCATCGTCTCGGACGGAGATCGCAAGGCCGCCGTGTTCGTGTGCCAACTGCTGGGCCAACAGCAGACCGTCATCAAGCCTCTGTCAGACGTCATATCGGATGCGCCGGGTATTTCCGGTGGAGCGATCATGGCCGACGGCGGAGTGGGACTCATCGTGGATATCGCCGGAATCGTTCGACTCACACTCTCGGAGGGAGTGACCCAAGCATGATCGACAACGACACAACCATCACCGCCCCCCAGCTGCACAAGTTCCTCACCTTCAACATGGCGGATGAGAACTACGGCATCGAGGTCACCAACGTTCGCGAGATCATCGGTCTCATGAGGATCACGCGTGTACCGGGCATGCCCGATTTCATGCGTGGAGTGATCAACCTGCGTGGCCGCATCATCCCCGTCATCGACCTACGCATGCGCTTCAAAACCGGAGCCACGCTGGACACCGAGCGCACGTGCATCATCATCGTCCAGATCCATCGAGGCGGAAATCCGATCGACGTGGGCCTCATCGTCGAAGAAGTGGCGGATGTGATCGACCTTTCCTCGGACTCCGTGGACGCTGTCCCGGAGTTCGGGCTCAGCACTGATGCCGCGTTCCTCAGGGGCATGGGCAAGCACAACGACACCATCGTGATACTGCTCGACATCGATGCGCTTCTCACATCGGACGAGCTGACTGCAATCCAGAACGTCACCTAGAAAAACGGAGACATACGGATGAAGATGAAGAACTGGGGTATCGGACCGAAGCTCACAATGGGCTATGCCGTCGTACTCGCGATGACCTTGGCACTCATGTTCGTGAGCTTCTACTCGCTCACCGGTACCGTCACCGTGGGCACCGAGATTCTCGATCACGATGTGATCGTGGAGACGCTGGGTACGGAGATCAAGGCATCCCTCTACCACCTTCGCGTGCACGAACAGGTCTACCTCTCGAACCACAGCGAGGATGTCGCCGCGAACTTCGACGTGCTCTATCTCGAATTCGAGGGACTCCTCGATGAGATGCAGACATTCGGGGAAACCTGGGACAACTCTGCTGACACCGCCCTGGCCGAGGAGCTCAGGAGTGACGGCGAGATGTACAAGGCCACCTTCGACTCCATCGTTGCGACGGTACAGACTGCCGAAGCAGCCGGCGAAGAGGCCTTGCTCCCCGCGGAGGACCTCGTTGCGCTCGGTGACAGCATCGAGCACATGACCACCGAGGTCGCCGAGTACGTCACCGCCTCGAATGAGATCTCTCTGAATGCCAAGAACTCGCTCGAACAGGAGATCATGGGGACCGTGACGCTCACGCTCTGGCTGGGCGGTATCACGGTCGTCATCGCGATCATCATCATCTTCATCTCTCGCCGTTCGATCATGAGTCCGATCACCCGTATCGCAGCGGGGCTCCACGAAGCCGGCGCCCAGGTCACCAGCGCATCCGACCAGATCGCACAGTCGAGCCAGGAGCTCTCTCAAGGCTCAAGCGAACAGGCAGCGAATTTCGAAGAAACCGCCTCCTCGCTCGAGGAGATGGCGGCCATGACCAAGCGCAACGCCGAGGGCGGACGTGACGCGAGCATCCGAACGGCCGAAGCACGCCAGCTCGCCGACCGTGGTATCGAAGCGGTCACCGAGATGTCCCAGTCCATTGTCGGTATGAAGACTGCGACGGACTCGACGGCCAAGATCATCAAGACGATCGATGAGATCGCCTTTCAGACGAATCTCCTGGCCCTCAACGCCGCCGTCGAGGCGGCACGTGCTGGCGATGCCGGCAGAGGATTCGCCGTTGTCGCGGAGGAGGTCCGCAATCTCGCCCAGCGTTCCGCCGAGGCGGCTAAGAGCACGGAAGCCCTGATCGATGACTCACGAGCCAGTGCCGAAGCCGGTGTGAAGGCCACGGAGGAGACCACTCAGCTGTTCATGGAGATCGCCACATCGATCGCCGATGTGGCCGATCGTGTCGCAGAGGTCGCCGAGGCGAACCAGGAACAGGCCGTCGGCATCGAGCAGCTCACCTCCGGCGTGACTCAGATGGACTACGTCACCCAAGCCAACGCAGCGAACGCCGAGGAGATGGCCTCCGCAAGCGAGGAACTCTCCGCGCAGGCTCGCCAGCTCCTGAACATGGTCCAGCTCATCGCCGGCAAGCAGGACTCCGCCAAGGCCAAGACCATCGCCGGTCGCACGTCGGCCTGGCTGGGCAACGACTTCAGTGACAACGTCGACGAAGTCCTCTCCTTCTCGGACGAACAGGAGCGCATCGGCAACCTGAGCGATGAGGACGATGACTCACCGACGGTCATCCAGCTCGACGCCGACGACATCCGGGACTTCTAGGAACCCCATGCAGACGCTTATGCGAGACGACACATTCCAGCGAATACGCACCATCGTGCACGAGGCGAGCGGTATCTCCCTCGGCGATGGAAAACGAACGTTGGTCATCGCGCGGCTCGGTAAGCGCATGCGAGAGCTTGAGATGGGCGACTACGACACTTATCTGGAACGTCTCGAGGGTGACTCGAGCGGTTACGAACAAGAGCGGCTCATCGATGCCGTGTCCACCAACGTCACCCATTTCTTCCGAGAGCCGAGTCACTTCGATGATGTATCGCACATCCTTCAGGATCTGGCGGCACAGGGGCGCAGTCGGTTTCGACTGTGGTCCGCTGCCTGCTCGTCAGGTGAAGAACTCTACTCTCTCGCGATGACCGCCCATACCGCACTCGCAGGGCACGACGTCGACCTGAAGATCCTCGGTACCGACATCTGCAACGACGTGCTCGCACGTGCATCCAAAGGAGTCTACCCGCGAGATCATGTGAAAGGGATTCCGCCGGAACACCGTTTCACTTATCTCGATCGTGTCGATGGACAGCGCGACGTCATGCGTATCACTCAAGAGCTTCGTGACCTTGTGGTGCTCAGACGCACGAACATCACAAGAACACCCTTGCCGCTGCAGGGACCTCTGGATATCGTTCTGTGCCGCAATGTGATGATCTATTTCGGACGGTCCACTCGAGAACGACTCACGCGGGAGATGGCTCGTCTGATCGCCCCGGGAGGCTACCTCTTCGTGGGACACGCCGAGAGCCTTCACGGGATCACCGATAAGTTCAACCTCATACGGCCCTCGGTGTATCAGAGGAACTCTCGATGATGTCCGCCGACACGAACCTCAAGAGCCGTCGTCAGTGCGCGGTACCCACGAGAACGATAGTGGGCATCTCTGAACTCGCCGTTTCGACTGTCGGATCGGGCACTCTTGTGACTCACTCGCTGGGCTCATGCATGGGAGTCTCGATCCATGATCCGGTCGCGCACGTGGGCGGCATGCTGCACGCGATGATGCCCCTTTCCGCAGCAGATCCGGAACGAGCGAGAACCAAGCCCGGGATGTACGTGGACAGCGGCATGACCACTTTGCTGGAGCGGATGTTCGCTCTGGGAGCCACGAAACGGAATCTCGTGATCAGAGTGGCTGGCGGCGCAAGCAACATGGACTCCGACAGTGTTTTTCGGATAGGCGAACGCAACTACACCGTCCTACGCAAGATCCTGTGGAAGAACGCCCTCTTCATCCAATCGGAGGATGTGGGTGGGTCAAAATCAAGGACCATGACACTCGATCTCGCAACAGGCGAAACAACCATAAAGAGCAACGGAGTGATGAGGCCACTATGACGAACACGACCCTTGAGATGACTTCCTCCGAAGTCGGGAACCCGGTGAACATCCTCATCGTCGACGACTCGGACATCATTCGGCGGATGATCGCGCGCACGATCGAGATGTCCGGTCTTCCCCTCTCATCGATCCATGAAGCCGCCAATGGCCGTGAGGCGTTGTCGGTATTGGATCGAACATGGATCGACGTCGTCCTGGCCGACCTCAACATGCCGATCATGGGAGGCCTGGAGCTTCTCGACAGAACACGCGAGGACGCGGCGCTGCGCGATATCCCTGTGATCGTAGTCTCAACCGAGAGTTGCGAGGAACGTGTTGACGAGCTCGAGAAACGCGGTGTTCACGCGGTAGTGCGCAAGCCGTTCCGCCCGGAACAGATCCGCGACGTACTCCTGAGTATCACCGACCGGGAGCGCCCTGCTGCACGGACTGATGCGCTTGGTCGAGCAGTCGATGAGGTGCTTCCTCTGCTCACCTTCATGAACGCGATACAGCTTGATGCTGCCTCCTTGGCGCCATCATCGCAGACCATGATGCACGCACGGATGGGATTCTCCGGATCAGTCTCCGGAATCCTGAGCGCCCTCGTACCGTTCTCCCTGGCCCGCACCATGTCGGAGAACGCCCTAGGGGAACCGTCGAGCTCGAAAGATGCGGACATGATCGCCGGCGACACGGTCGGAGAACTGCTCAACACGCTCGCTGGCACTGTGGTCTCAGATCTCGGCAATGGAGCCGCCTTCGATCTGGCGCCGCCGGAGGTGGGCACGGGCTCGGCCACCGACTGGGCGGACATGCAGGTGCAGCCGACGTGCGCCGCGTTCGAAGTCGAAGGGCACACGATGTTACTGAACTTGAATGTACGGTAGAGCCTCTCGTCGCCTACTCACAACTGAGCCCGCCTCTAGGACCGAGGCATGCGAATCGTCATCGTCGTACCCTCGCCCGGTTGCGAGATCGCCTCGAGTTCGCCGCCGAGCTGATCGACCCGCTCGTTCACGCTGAATAGACCGAACGAATGCCTGTCTTCCTCAAAGATCTCCCCCACCACGAAGCCGGTACCTTCGTCGATCACTGCAATGGAAACCTGCTCGGCATCCCCCGCCAACTCGACGACCGCGTGATCCGTGTTCGCATGCTTCACGACGTTCATGAGCAGCTCACTGGACGATCGATAGAGGGTGGACAGACGGTCCTCCGTAAGATCTTTCGTATCGACCGACCCCTTGACCTCACATCGCAATGAATGTGACCTGCCTATCTGCTCGGCCAGCCAGTTGATCGCGTCCTCCAGCCCCAGTTCGTAGAGCATCTGAGGAGCCAGTTCAGCAGTAAGCAGCCGGGTCTGCCCGATCGCCCGATCGATCATCTCCATGGCGGCTGCTGCGTCAGGCCCGAAACAGACCTCTTCCGCTTGAGCTAGGGCCAGCCTCATACGCGCGACCGCCAAAGTCTGCCCGACCTGATCGTGCAGCGCAGTGGCAAGAACCCGCCTCTCGTGATCTTCGACTGCGGCCGTTCGTGTAGCCAACTCCCTCAGTCGATCGCGATAGTCCGCGAGCGAGCGTTCAGCCCGCAGACGTGCCGTGACATCCTGCCCCTGCACCAACAACGCCGGCTCGCCGTCGAACATGACCGGCGCAACCGTCCTCTCCGCCTCAACGACCTGTCCTGTGAGGCCCCTGATCACGGTATACGCGGGAGGTAGCGCCGCCGGAGGATGATCGGTGTCGAGAAGGAACGTGCGAGCGAGTTCTTCGAAATCAGCCATCTCCTGTCGCTTCGCGGTGGGCAGAATGTCGGAGATGTGGAGACCGTGCAGATCGTATGGGGTCGCTGCCGCCAGCATTCGAGCAGCGACAGGATTCGCATACACGATCAGCCGCTCGGGCAATGAAACCACGAGGATCCCGGACGGAGTGCTCTCCGCGAGCGCCTGATACCTCAGTGCACTTTCCTCGAACTCATTCGATCTTCGTGCCTCTGTGAGAGACAGGATGCTGCGAAGAACCAGTAGCACCAAGACGATGGCGACGGCAGAAGCGAGCAGGCCTGACTCGTACTCATCCTGAGAGACCACTGCAACGTGATGCACTATGGGGATGCCCACGAGACAGAGTCCACTCGCCACGAACAGGGGCCACACGCGAGTCACATGGTGAGCCGTGGACCCATACACCACCTCATCGACATCCCGCACGCGCCACACACACGCCAAGCCATACATGATGAGACTCGCCACAAGGATCGTGTCGACCAAGACCGCCGTTCGCGTGCCAAACCCATAGCCGTTGCCTCGCGTCAGGATCCGAGCGAGCGAATACGCCGCCCCGAGTCCGAGTCCGATGACGACACGACGAGCCCACGCGTTCCACGGATCACGTCGGAAGAGCGGATACGCGACCAACCCGATACCGAACACAAGGTAGCCGGAATAGATGAGCTGCGTCTCAACGTCCACTCCTGCGCCCACGATCCCGACAGGCTCGAGCACGACGATCCAGGACAGAGCCAGAGAGATCCCTAGAAGGATCCCCAGATCCAGACTGTCCCCGATTCTGCGTCGCATCGTAGTGCGTCCCGGACTGCCCACCATGACCACCACCGGGAGCAGGGCCGCGATCGCGATGATATAGCCCAGGTCCTCAGCCGATCCGACCGGCGGCCCCGTGCGCTCGGCGATTGCCCACCAGAGCCTCGTTACGCTAGCGAGTGTGAAACCGAACATCGCGATCAGGAACGCCGTATTGACGCGACGCTCGCTTCCCCGGATTCCGAGAAGAGCCACGAACGCCCCCACCAGTGCAAACAGTGCAGTAAGAGTCAGAATCGTCATGGAGATGACGTCGCGCACTTCTCCAGGTGGCATCACCGCAAGGGAGAGATGCGAGATCACAAGCGCAACACCGAGGGTGTGAGGCACCTGCCCGATCAGAATATCCTTGCGCACTGGATTCACCACTGGTGCTCCTCAGTCCACCCGTTTCGCAGGCGTGTCAGTCATCGAGCGCAGTGAAGCCTTCTCTGATCGCGTACTTCACAAGACCCGCGAGATTGTAGATGCCCAACTTCTCCATGAGCTGGCGGCGGTATGTCTCCACCGTCTTGACGCTGAGATGCAAGCTCGAGGCGACCTCCTTGGTCGAGTGCCCCTCGGTGATCAGCTGAAGCACCTCACGTTCGCGAGGAGAGAGCGCTGCAGTCCCCTCCGTCGTCTCGGGCGTCGCTCCGGTGAGACGCCCGACATAGTCCTCGACGAGCACACCGGTTATCCGCGGGCTCAAGTAGACGCCCCCACCAGCTGCAGCACGAATCGCCTGTGTGAGCTCATCGAACGCACTGTCCTTGAGCAGATAGCCGCTCGCACCCGCGGACAGCATCTCTGAAACGTAACGGCGATTCGAGTGCATCGAGAGAGCGATGACACGCGTGGACGGGCAGGCCTGCACGACCTGCCGAGTCGCTTCGACACCGTTGAGATCCGGCATGGCGATGTCCATAACCATGACATCAGGCTTGAGTTCACACGCCAGTTCGAGAGCCGCGCGACCGTTATCAGTCTCAGCGATCACCTCGATGTCATCATACTTGGCGAGAAGACTGCATAGGCCGTCACGGACGATCTGATGATCATCGACGAGTATGACCCGAATTCGCATGTCACCGTCCCCTTGCGCACGACCGTTGAAGGATCATCATTCGCTGGAGCCGAACCAAGAGAATCGTAGCACGTAGCAGTATCACCAGATCATGATCTCCCAGGTGAATACCTGAAGTAGACCGCCACCGCCACGACCATCCAGGCAGAACCCAGCATCCATGAGGCGATGATGTCGCCAAACCAGTGAACTCCCAGATACACCCGGGAGACCGCCACCAGCACGGCCAGCCCTATGCAGAGCACCGTGACACCGTAGCGAACCCAGGGACTGCGTGCATTGAGAGTCATGAGGAACACCACGATACCAAAGAACAGGAATGTCGCCAACGCATGCCCGGAAGGAAAACTGTATGAATCAGGTAGGGGCACGTGCGCATACTCCAGACCCGGACGTGCACGCTGCACGAGCACCTTGAAGACCCAGCCGAGCACTGCACCCAAACCCACGGTCGCGGTCAGCAGGAGTGCCTCAAGATGCATTCTTCTCGCCAGAAGATACACAGACCCCACCGCGACCAATCCCACCATGATCCACGTGTCACCGACATGGGTCAGCGCACGGAAGAACTCCTCGATACCCGGTCCGTCGATCTCGCTGAACACCTGCGAGAGATGCTCGTCCCAGCGCACGAACGCCGGATAGACGAGCAGGGCGGCGATGAGGGCGGCAAATCCCGCAACCCCAATGGAGAACACGATCGCGAGCAACCCGAACAACGGGTTCCGTCGCCATGAATCGCCTTTCACGGTCGCCACTTCGAGCCCCCGTTGCTCCTGAGTCGGTTACGCTCCAGCCGCCCGCACCAGTTGCGCGGCCACCTGCTTCTTTCGGCTGAGCACCCCGTCCATCCACACCGAACCCTCGTGAAGCGTCACATTGAGTCCGCGCTCCACCAGACGCGTCTTGCCTACGGCGATTATCTCACTTCCCTCGGCGATCACGTCAGTGACCATGAGGACGACCAGATCGTAGCCTTTCGCAGCACGAAGTGACTCCATCACCGCGCGGAGTTCATCCGTGTGATCCATGACGCGGGAAAGCTCGACGGTCTCGACCTGTCCGATGGCCGCCGAGATGGCACCCACGCGATACTCCTTGAGATCGGCTTCCACTGCTCGTTTGGCGGAGAACTCCTCGCCAGCCGTGCGCATGCGGAAGAGCTCCATCCCGAACTCGAGCGGGTCCACATCGACACGCTCGGCGAGTCGGGCCGCGATCTCGCGATCATCGTCGGTCGTCGTCGGCGATTTGAGCAGTACGGTGTCGGTCAGAATGGCAGCCAGCAGCACGCCTGCGATAGCCGACGGGATCTCAACTCCCAGCTCCTCGTAGCGCAACGCCACGATCGTGGCCGTCGATCCCACGGGAAGGTTCAGGAACAGGATCGGCCCGGTGGTCTGCACGTCGCCCACGCGGTGGTGGTCGACGATCTCCACCACGTCGGCACCCTCGATGCCCACGGCCGACTGGGAGTTCTCGTTGTGGTCGACCAGGATCACCCGCCGACGCGCGCCACGAGCAACGTTCGTCCTCGTGAGGATTCCCTCGAGTGCGCCGGTATCGCTCACGACCACAGCCTCGCGGTTCGTGGACGAGAGCATATCCTCGGAGGCCTCGGAGAGCAGCGTGTCAGGACCGACGGCGAGTACCGTGGTGTCCATGACGTCGGTGACAGCGACGGAGAGGTTCACAAGACGAGCGGCCGCATAGGTGTCGTGGAACGTGCTGATCACTGCGGCGCCTCGCTTGCGCGCGAGATCTATGACGTCCTGGCCCGGTCGGGCTCCACCGGTCACGATCAGACAGGCGATGCCCGCATCGAGCGCCATCGGCTGGGTGCGCACACGGTCACCCACAACCAGCGTGTCGCCGGGTTTGATGTATCCGAGCATGGTGGTGGGCTCCATGGCGCCGATGAGCACGTCTCCACCAAGCGTTGCGTTCTCGTCACCCACAACGAGCGACCCTTCCAGCACAGAGACCAACCGGCCAACAGTAGAGGGGACGCCTGAGAAGCCGCGGATCTGGGTCTCGTCCAAATAGCGCTCTGCCAAAATGCGCACGTTGACCAGTCCGCGCACCACCGCGCCATCGACCACGGGCAGGGCCCGCACTCCATGCTCGCGCATGAGCCGACCCGCCTCGAGCATGGTCTCTTCCGCCGAGATCGACACGACGTCCTCGGTCATGACGTCACGCACGCGCGCATGCACGTGCTCGACACGCTCGGGCTCCTGAACGCCGAAACGATCCAGCACCCACGAAGTCTCAGGAGGCACCGGTCCGAGTCGGGCAGGCACGTAGACGCTGTCGGCATCGGTGAGATTCTTGAGATGCGCGTAGGCGACTGCCGAGCAGATCGAGTCGTTGTCAGGGTTTCGGTGGCCGAACACCAGCACCGGTCCCATGGCGATCCCTCCAGAACTATCGGGTTCGTGTCAGTTCTGCACTTTTCGAATAGGAGCGTAACCCGCCAGAAGCGTCTTGGTCCCGGCAGTCTTGAACGAGATCGTGAGCTTGTCACCCTTGACCGCGGTCACCACGCCGACACCGAACACCTTGTGGTCGACCACATCCCCTTCCGAGAAGACCTCGGTCGACTTTGCTTTCTTGCCCGCAGCCGACGCCGCCGAACCCGTCACGCCGGACCCGAACACGCGACCATCGCCTCGCGGAATACCGCTGCCGAAGCTGGAGCCTCGGGAGCCCTCGCCCCGGCGTGCGAAGCCCGTGCCGCTGATGCCCTGCGAGCCCACACCGCTCGCGGTGATGTGCTCGTCGGGTATCTCGGCTATGAATCGACTCGGCGCATTGTGCTGCGTGGAGCCGAAGATGGAACGCGATTGCGCGTGGGTGAGATAGAGCCGCTCGCGAGCGCGAGTGATTCCCACGTAGCAGAGACGGCGTTCCTCCTCCAGGCCCTTGTCGCCGTC
>DFBG01000083.1:0-6605 GCA_002367305.1 Actinobacteria bacterium UBA3086
CCACATCGTGCATGGAGGCGCTCGCCGCTAGGAAGAGATGATCGTTGGGAGCCTCGGCGTCGCAGTCCACTAGGACGGTGGACAGACCCTGCCGTGCAGCCGTCATCGCCAAGTTGGTGGCGACGAGCGTCTTGCCCGTGCCCCCTTTGCCCGAGGCGATGGCGATCGTGGGGTTCACGTTCGCCATGGCCTAGTGCCCGCCGCAAACCTGCTGCGGGTCCATCTTGGCAAGACGACCGGCCAGCAGATGTGCGACCACGTCACCGACGATCGGCGTGGTGTTGTCGAAGTAGACTTCGATACCGACATCATTGAAGCCGGCGAGAGGTCGAGCTCCCATACCAGCGACGATCAGCACGGTAACTCCCTCGGAGGCCAGCAGATTCACGGGCCGCAGGCAGCCACCCTCTTCATGAGGAGGATTGTCCACCGGCCGCATGCTCTCAATGGCACCTTCCTTGACGTGTACGACCGTGAAGTTATCGCAGTGACCGAAATGGCCCGACCGCTCAGACTCCATGCTCGCTTCGCCCATCGTGGGTACCGCGACGACCATTGTTGCCTCCATGAATCCCGACCTCTCTCTCATGCGTGCTTGCTCGATCGTACGTGCCGGCTGAATCGTTCGTGCTTGCTGAATCGTTCGTGCTTACTTGAGTCCCGTTGGCATTGACGCCAATGGTTCCAACTCATGTGCAGTGAATGCCTGTACCGCTTCCGCCACCGTGCGTCCCGTGCCCGCATAGCCAGGGATCCCCGCTGCGCTGAGAGCCGAGAATGCCTTGGGGCCCAGGTGCCCGGTCACGACCGCTTTTGCACCAAAACCTGACACGGTCTCGGCCGATGCGGTTCCGGCTCCCCCCATGGCCTCACGATTGACGTTGTTGTCAACGACCTCAACGATCTCACCCGTGTCGGCCTCTACCGCCACGAAGAAGCGTGCGCGTCCGAACCGCTCATCGACTGCGTCGTCCAGTGATGGTCCTGCTGATGAGACTGCAACTATCATCGAGTGCCCCCAAATCCACGACCACGACCTCCACGACCCAGTCCGAGCCCGCGACCAACGCCGCGTCCCAAACCGCGTGCCAGACCGCGACCTGCTCCGGCCCTGAGACCCAAACCGCGCCCTGCACCGCGCCTTAAGCCCAACCCTCGGCCCAACCCTCGGCCGCGTTTCCCTACGTCTGCCTCGTCAAGATCGACTATACAGTCGCCCTGACCTCTCCCCGTCAGCGGACCTTCGTTCAGTGGCCCTGTACCATCCATTCGTGGCATTTGACGTACCTCCTTCACTATCGTGAGGAGTCCTCGTTCTCGTTGACGACGCGCTCCAAGACTCCGGCGAGTACGCCTGCGAGCTGTTCGCGTTCGCGAAGATGCACCACCCAGTCATGCGCAAGAGCGTGGGCCTCGTCGGTGAGTTCGTACTCCCGGCGCTGTGGTCCGGCCTCGCCCTGCACCCAGGTCGACTGGACGAATCCTTCGTCCTCCAGCCGACGAAGGACACGGTAGAGGCCGCCCGAATCCACGGTGACACGGTCACCCGTGAGCTCTGCGATCTCGCGTCGGAGGTCGTACCCATGGCCGCCGCCACCGAGCAGCGCGGCGATTACCGCCGGCTCGACCAGTGCGCCGCGACCGATACTGGCGTGACGCTTCTGGCCGCAACAACGACCTGCCCCACGACCACGACCGGCGCCTTGCCCGCATCCCCCTGCTGAAACTGCACTTTCTTCGTGCGCCACTTCGAGTCTCCTCGTGTGTAGATGCATGTTACTGCTATATGTTAGTTACAGTTAGTTATACCGTCAAGCGACTTTCCCCAATCAAACGCCACGAACGAACTCGTGAGGACGGTTGAGGGTAAAATGAGGACGACGCGCTACCGCATGCGCGACTCATACCCACCGAGCGGTCCCCCGCACCCATCCAAGGAGCACTCCGGATGCCTGACTCCGACACCAACATTGACCCCCGCACCGACACTCGCACCGACACCAACATTGACCCCCGCGCCGACACTCGCACCGACACTCGCACCGAGGCGATCATCGCCAACGCCGTCGACCGATTCACCCGCGAGCGTCGCAACTGCGCCGAGATGACGTTTCTCGGCGGCGCTCAGGTGTTCGACTCTGAGTTCGATGCCGACCTGATCCGGCTCGCGACTCCATTTGGCGGAGGAATCGGCGGGCGCGAAGATGTCTGTGGCGCACTGTTGGGTGGCTGCATGGCCATCGGACATTTCCTAGGCCGAGGTGACACCTCGGCGAGCGGCGGACGCTGTCGCGAAGTCACGGGAGCGTACTACGACTGGTTCAACGAGCGCATGGGCTTCGTGCGCTGTGCCGACAAAACCTGCGGCACCCACGGGCTGGGCGCGAACGATCGCTGCACCCCTGTCGTGGAAGATGCGATTCGTGGTCTGGTGGAGATGCTCTCGGGAGTTGGTGTGAGCCGTCGGTAGTAGGTGAACGATTGTTCACCTTTTGGGAGCAGTTGCACCCCTACGGCCGACGGTTCACCACAACAGGTCCGAACTCCCGGTCCAAATCCTAGTGCCGACGGCGGCCGACGACCAGGATCACCATGCCCACCACGGCAAGCCCTGCACCAATGCGCGTGGCGAGTGCCATCGCGCCGAGGAACGTCTCCGCATCCACGGCCGACAAGACTCCTCCCCGCTCGAGCATGTCGGAACCCGCCAGCACGATGGTGACCACGGCGCTGGAGAGCGCGATGCCGAGCGCCATTCCCACCGTGCGCGCCTCCCCGACCAGCGCCGAACCGATGCCGCGTTGCGCGGGCGGCACAAGGCCCAGGATGAGGTTGGTGTTGGGCACCCCAAAGAGCGACGCCCCCACCCCGAGCACGACGAGCGCAGCCGCCACCGTGACCATGGAGGCGTCAACGGGCAGCAGCGAGATCGCCCCGAGCCCTGCCGCAACGCCGAGCAACCCGCCCGCGGCGAGCCTTCGATTGTCGAAACGATCAGCGAGTCTGCCCGCGAGAGGCGACGCGACCGCCATGGTGGCCGGCGTAGCCAGCAGCACCAGCCCCGCAGCCGACTCGCCCAAACCGAGCACGCGAAGCAGGTAGAACGGCAACAGGAACGTGGCCGTGAACATCGCGAGATAGTTGACGACCGGACCGACCGTCGCGGAGCCGAGCTCCGCGTTGCCAAAGAGCCGGAGGTCGATCATGGGGTGCGGATGGCGCATCTCCTGGCGAACGAACAACACCGCGCACACGAGAGCGATCGCTGCTGAGGCCGCCGTACCGAAATCGAGCCCGAACTCGGCAGCACGCGAGACCGAAACGAGCAAGCCCACGAGAGCTCCGCCAGCCCAGATCGAACCGAACACGTCGAAGGTGACGTCGTGGGGTTCGTCGGCGGGCAGGGCTCGGCTGGAGACGAACACGACCAACACGGCGAGCGGGACGTTGATGAGAAAGATCGAAGGCCAACCGAACGCCTCGAGAAGGAAGCCGCCCAAGGGCGGTCCGGCCATGAGCCCCACGGACACGGCGAGGGTGACCATCCCTAGGGCGCGTCCTCGGCGTTTCGCGGGAAAGGTGTTGGCCACAATGGCGGGGCCGGTGGCGAAGAACATCGCCGCGCCTAGCGCCTGGAGCACGCGCGCGGGAATCAGCCACGCGAGCGATGGTGCGAACGCACAGGCGAGCGAGCCAATCCCGAAAACGGTGAAACCGGCGGTATAGACGCGGCGCAGGCCGACCACGTCGCCCAAGCGTCCCATCGCAAGGATGAGCGAGGCGCTCGTGAGCAGATATGCGGTGGCTACCCATGCCACCTGCGAGAGCGACACTCCCAGGTCCGTCGCCAACGTGGGTAGCGCGATGTTGACGATGCTGGAGTCGAACGGTGCCAGAAACATGCCGACCATGATGGTGGCGATGACGAGCGCGTCGCGCCCCGAAGTGATGAGGCGCGTCTCGGCAGCGCGTGTGTCAGAAGTCTCAGTCATAGCTGACGACTATACGTCAGAGCTGGGGGAAGCTCCTAAAGAGTTCGACCACCTCTGCGCCGAGAAGTCCGACGGCCGAGATGACCGCCACAGCGATGAGGAATGCCATGAGCGCCCACTCCGTCGCCGTCGCTCCGCCCACATCACCGATCATGCGGCGAAACGCGGCTCCGCGTGACATGGATGTTGAGTCTGCAGGAATCTCGATCACCCTCCCTCGATGGTGCCCGCACCACCACAGTGTTTGGTCGCATCGCCGATCCGCGCAGCGGGACGTCCGTTGATCAGAACCGACGAATCCCCGCCAATGATCTCGAACATGTTGGGGCCACAGCATGCGGCGTGCACGCCAGTGTCACCCACGCGGGCAGCCGGCAGTCCATTGATGAAGACATTGGGACTTCCGGTGTTGATCGGACCTTTTACCGGATGAGGACAGGCCAGGCATCCATGTGCATCGTTCGGGCAGTACGCAATGTCGCCCAGCTTGGCGTAGCCGGCCGACGAGACGGCCTGAATGGAGTAGGTCTGCGTGTACGTCTGTCCATCGACCTCGACGGAGAGCACGATCTCGTTGGTGCCGGGGCCGTTGAATGAAGGGCGGCTCACATTGCCCCGATCCGGACTGAACGAACCGCTGCCACGCCAAGTCACCTGATCGGAGTAGTCCATCTGACCGTCCTCGGTGTCGATCACGCATCGTGCACCGAACACCCATCCTGTGGTGAATACCTTGGGGCTGCTGCCCGCAGGGAACGTGAGGGAGAGCACGACGCTCTCGTCGCCCCCCTCCTCACCGGTCTCGTCGAGCTCCTCGAGATACTTGGTGATGAGATTGAGGAAATCCTCGTCGGGCATGTTGAGACAACCCGTCATAGCCACTGCCGAGAAGACCAACACAGCGGCGAGCATCAAACGAACCATGAAACCGCGCGTGCGCGTTCTTGAGTCATCGATACGCATGGGTCACTCCTCTCCCGAATCGCTGCGGACGATGTGTAGCCACGGCTCCAACGCTGCGAGCGGACGCGTGCCGGTCATATGCACGCCCCCGTCGGAGATGGTGAGCGACTGCACGTCGAAACCCTCGCGCACCAGCGTTGAGTCGATATAGCGAGTGCCCTTGGCCTCGTTGCCCTGGTACCACGAGCCGGGCACGTTGAGTCGGCCGACTTGAGCTTCTGAGACTGAGAGCGACACGACGTTGTTGCTCACACTGCAGGCACCCGAGACATAGAACGTGGTGTCTGTGGGAATCGGGACCTTGCTCAGGAACGTACTGGAATCACTGCTGGACACGCCGATGAAATCCAGGAACGCCTGCACGTTTCCCGCCCGAACGACGCCAGAAGCCTCTGCTGTGCCGGGGCCCGTGAAGTTGATCTGAGTGAACCGGATGGGCCAGGCGGGAATATCGTCCTGCCCCAATGCGAGCAACGAACTCGCCTGATCGCTGGTGAGTTGTGTGTCGAAGTTCTTGGCCGCCTCGGGATCCGCCAGGATCGTCCGGAGATCGGCGGCTGTCGTGGGCATGTTGTGTGCCTTGGCTGCGACGTATGCGTCATCGACGGTGAGCGCGACGCCGAGATCTCGCGGTTCCGGCCCAAGATATCTGGACAACCCCGGCACGAAGCCGAGCCACGCGAGCACCAACACCCCCGCAACCACGAGACCGCCAACAACGATCGCAATCCATTTGAGAGCCTTCACCCCTACCCCTCTCGTCATGCGTCCCCAGCGCGTGGCGATGTCCCCGTAGCTCCCAGTATATCCAGCCCTATGACACCCTGTCGCCCCCGTCGGCCGGTTCGGTACGGGTAATGTTCTGGTTCGACCCATCGCCCTACGCTTGTCACAGGAGGCACCCGTGACCCAGAAACCGCCCAAGCTCATGGACCGCATGCACGACACTCTGCAGTCGCGCCATTACAGCCCGCGAACGGAGAAGGCGTACTGCCAGTGGGTGAAGCGCTACATCCGTTTCCACAACATTCGCCACCCCGACGAGATGGGCGAGACGGAGATCAACGCGTTCCTCACGCATCTGGCCGTGGAGGAGAAGGTCAGCTCCTCGACGCAGAACCAGGCACTGGCCGCTCTGCTCTTTCTTTACAGATATGTACTCGACCGTCCGCTGGGTGATCTGGGCGACGTGATCCGCGCTCGAAAACCGCGACATGTGCCCGTGGTCATGACGCCGGAGGAGGTCTCGTCGGTGTTGAACGAACTCGACGGCGAGATGCGGCTCATGGCATCGATGCTGTACGGCTCGGGGCTGCGGCTGTCCGAGTGCCTGCGCCTGCGCGTGCAGGACTTGGACTTCGATCGCGGCGAGATCACCGTGCGCAACGGCAAGGGCGCCAAAGACCGCGTGACCATGCTGCCCGAGTCGCTCAAGGAGCCGCTCAAGAAGCATCTCGTCGGCGTTCGTGTCACACACCGACGAGATCTCGCCGATGGATGGGGTCGCGTGGAGATGCCGAGCGCGCTCGATCGCAAGTACCCCAATGCACCGTCGGAGTGGCGGTGGCAATGGGTGTTCCCCCAGCAGACGCGCTGGAAGAACGCGCAGACCGGCGAACAGGGCCGACACTATCTGCACGAGACGATCCT
>DFBG01000083.1:6663-8680 GCA_002367305.1 Actinobacteria bacterium UBA3086
TTCCGGCACTCGTTCGCCACCCATCTGCTGCAGGCTGGCTACGACATCCGCACGATCCAAGAGCTGCTGGGTCACAAGAGTGTGAGCACGACCATGATCTACACACACGTGCTCAACAAAGGCGGTCAGGGCGTGCGCAGTCCGTTCGACCGACTGTAGACGATGGTGGGCAGCTGTGGGCGGCAGTGGCAACCGTCCCCCCACCGTCGGCACAAGTGTGGGAATACTAGATGCGCGAAAGGATGCCCGTGGGAGGAGCCATCATGTCCGACGTACCGTTCAGCGTTGTGAAGCGAAACGATCTCGTCCGATCTGCCCGTTCTGCTCCGCGCAACTGCCCGAGGTCTACATGAAGGACAAGGGATCAGGATTTGTGGTAGGCCGAAACGTCATGTACTTCTGCCCGCATTGCATGAAAGTGCTGGGCTTTGGCCAGAGCCGCATGATCTAGCGCGCCGCGCTCCGCGCACCGGAAGCCCGATCCGCTATGAGGTCACACACAGTTTGAGTCCAAGAGAGCGGACGACCTTCTGGACCGTTCCGAACTCCGGATTACCCTCAGAGGAGAGCGCCTTGTACAGACTCTCGCGTCCCAGACCGGTCTCCCGGGCGATGTCAGTCATGCCTTTCGCACGGGCAACATCACCAAGTGCGGCGGCGAGAAGGGCAGGGTCATCCTCGTTGAGTGCGGCATCAAGATAACTCACTATGTCCTCATCGCTCTCAAGGTAGCGTGCTGCGTCCCAGAGGCGAGTGGTTGTCTTTGTCTTGGGCATGGGGTCCTCCTTATAGACCTCGAGCGAGTTCTTTCGCACGCTCGATGTCGCGCTTTTGGCTCGACTTGTCGCCTCCCGCCAGCAGCACGATCAATCGATCGCCTTGCTGCTTCACATAGACGCGATAGCCGGGACCATAGGTGATCCTGAGTTCGGAGACTCCCTCGCCGACAGGCTTGATGTCGCCGAGATTGCCGAGTGAGATACGCCGAATCCGAGCAAGGATGCGGAACCGCGCCTCGCGGTCACGCAACTTGTCGAACCACGACTCGTACTCATCTGTCTGCCAAATCACGATCACGTAGAAAGTGTATCCCACAAGATACGTACGCGTAAACCTCGACGCATACGAGAGCCGTCGGGGATTTGAGTCAACGTTTTTAGGTTTGAGTGGCGCATTTGCCGTTCGCATCCGGGACCGATAGGACGCCCGAGAGCCATCTGCCCTGACGCATCCTTCGAGTTACACGCTTTTTATACATTTCAGGAGTGAGAGCTTTGCGCATCATGTGCCGATGAGCGTTGCAGAATCGATGGGCTGCGACGATGTTATTCGCGTGATCACCTCCGCCGTCGCAGCGGGCGATAAGATGCTCAGCTGTGCAGCGCAGATCCGGAAGCCGGTCTCGAGGTGGCTGATACCGAGAGGCGAAATTCTCGGGATCTGTTTCCCACATGGGAAGGCCACAGTAGTAGCAGCGGAATCCCTGGTGAGCGGCGGCGCGTCGTCTGTTCTTGACTACAGTAGTCATGCTGACCTCCACGAAGAAGACGTTGAAGTCCCGCATGACGTGACGCCGGGGGCGGGTACCCCCAAGGCCGGCGGACCGTGTCAGACCCGGCTCCGCTACTGAGTAGCGACTATATAAGTGTAGCGAGTGAGAGGCAGATGCGCCAGATGCGCCAACTCGCGGCTTATACAGACTGCATATCGCTTGCCCCCAAGCAGGACATGACAAATTACGCCAGAAGTACGATGCTGTAACAACCGACTTATACAGACTGCACAAACATTGTTGTGCCTACCCGGAGGGGGAGACCATTGGCGCCGCATCCTGGAAGCTGCGACTGCTACATGTGTGCACGGCGCAAGGACTTCGTGCTGAGCGACGCGCTACTCGATGAGACTCTCACGGGTAATGCGACTCTCTTCGTCGGTTCTGGCGTCAGTACTGAGAATCCTCAAGTGCTGAAAGAAACGCTCTACGGGCGGATTCCTGCTCAAACTAAACTTACTAAAG
>DFBG01000087.1:0-4268 GCA_002367305.1 Actinobacteria bacterium UBA3086
TTGAGACCCGTCGGCATCGAAGCCGACGTCACCCCAATGGACAACCCGGAGTTCGCGGTGGCTGAGACTGACTCGAACGTCGCCTGCGCAGGACTGTATCCGTAGGCCATTCCGATGATGGCCCCGGCCGCATACGTCAGCAGGTAGAGCGTGAGCACCACGGCCGTCGTACTCGTCACCTCAGACGTCAGGATGCGTTCGCCCAGGTGACGGTAGCGGACCATGATCGCGGCCGTCGGCGGGGCAAGCGACTTCTTGATGCTGAGCACGAGAGACTTCCACATCACTCCGACACGCAGCGCCTTGAAACCGCCGCCTGTCGAGGACATGGAGCCTCCCACTGCCATCCCTATGATGATCGCGAGGATTCCGATACCGCCAAAGTCATCCATGAACTGGCTGGGGTAGACGGTCTGATGCCCCGCGCTCTGGCCCGCGACCACCTGGAACACTCCCTTGCGGAAGATGCCGAGCGCCCCTCCGGTCCATGCCGAATAGGCCATGCCCATGGCGACGAGAGCGATCATGGTTGCGGAAACGGATGCCAGGACCCGCGTCTCAAGGTTGCGACGAATCTCAACGCGGTTACCGCGCCACACGGTGGCGTGCAGACCGAAGTTGATGGATCCGGCCATCATCAACAAGAGCGCGACAACCTCGACGAGGTAGTTGTGGTAGTACATCAGGTTCATCCGTTGCGGCGCGAACCCACCGGTATCGAATGCGGCCACAGCGATCCAGAAGGAGTGCAGCAGACCTCGGTCAATAGGCATACCGAGGTACATGAGAACAGCGAATATGGCCAGGGTTCCTGTCACGACATACGTGAGGGTGACGATCCATATGAAGCGAGCAGTGTGGATCACGTTGGGGAGGATACGCTCATCACGGCCTTCGGCCATATACAGAGAGAACGCGCCCCCCTTGAGCGCGAACGCCATCGAAAGCGCCGTCACCACGATCCCCTGGCCACCCAGGAACTGCGTGAGATGTCGCCACATGTTGTGGCTGAGCGCGAGGTGATCGAGATCGACGACGACGGTGAGTCCGGAGACGGTGAATCCGCTGATCGCATCGAACACAGCATCGAGGTACGTGACGTAGTTGCCCGACAGCGAGAGCGGAACCGCTGCGACACAGGCGGCGACCATCCATGCGAATGCCGTGATGGCCATGGCGTGCACATGACTCACGCGCGGCCGCTTGATCATCGAACTGATCATGACCATGCCCACGGTGAAAGCGACGCCCATACCTGCGAAGTAGTCGAGTGCGGCACTCCACTCGCGATAGACGAGGGCCGTGGCGAGCGGAATGAGCATGGCGATGCCGAGTCCGACGACGAATATTCCGGTGAAGTGGAGTACGACTCGGATATCCTGCCAGCGCATGCGAACCCACATGTCAGAAGCTCCCTACAGTGCCCACATGAGGATCACGGCCATGCCCCATGTAGCAAGAAGGAAGCCACCAAGTATGAGCACCTCGGTGAGTATCCCTCGGAGCCAATGCTCCAAGGGACTTTGGAACCAATGTGTATTCAAGATCGTCGTTTCGTCCGGGGGGTAAGGACTCGCGCCAATACCAACAGCATACCAGTGAATGAGGCGCGCGAGGACCTATCTCACTGCAGCGCTGAACCCAATGTACCCACTGCCGACGGCGCGCAACATACTGGTTCGCCCCTGCATCCGCACTGCTGATTTCCTATGTATCGACAAGGGGCCCGGTCGGAATCGACCGGGCCCCTTCAGATAATTCACACCAATCAAGCGAAACGCCTAGTCGGCGAGAATGCCCTCAACCTCGTCGCGCACTGCCTGACTGATCGCTGCATCTCCACCAAGGAACTTGACGCGAGCGATGTCGGCCTTGTTGTCAACGAGCTTGCCCGCAGCACCCGCGTGCAGATCGTAGCTGGGAGTCAGCAAGAGCGAAGAGCCCATGAGTCCCTGCATGACACCACCCGTGAGTGCGTCGGGGAAGTCCCGCCCGGTTGCAAGGGCGACGCCGTCCCAGACGAGTCCGACCTCATCCACGCCGTACTGCGCCATGTCTGCGGCAGTGTCATATCGGGTCGCACCCGAGATGCGATCCACTGCGTCGGCGGTGAACTCGGCAACCAGCTGAGCCTCCGTCGCTGCGGAAACAGCTTGGGGGCCACCGACGATGATCACATCGGTGACGCCGAGGTTGCGCATGGCCTGCATGGTGCCCGCATCGATATCGTTGGCACCGGCAAGGAACATGGGCGTGCCGTCAGCCGCGGCCACAGGAGCTGCGCTGAGTGCGTCGGGGTAGTTCAGTGAGGTCACCACGAGAGCGGTACCGTCGAAGTCGGCACCAAGCACCTCGACCGCTTCGCCTGCGACGAGGTTCGCCGTCTCACAGCGCTCGGAACCTTCGATACGTGTGACGAAGCCGTCGAGCATGACCTCGAGGTCGGTCTGAACGTCCATTGAGATGGCCGATTCACCACCGATGATGTAGGCGTTCTCGGCACCCAGACGCTGAACCTCAGCTGCAGTCACCGCAGGGAGTGATCCGGCTCTCGTGAGCAGGATCGGACCGTTCACGCCACCGGCCAACGCACTCGAGACGAGAGCATCGGGCCAGTTGAATCCGGTCGCGATCACGACCGTGTCACACTCGGCCGGGAACGCTTTGCGAGAGGACTGAACAGCCGTCTCGAAACGGTCGTCGCCCTGAAGGGTCGAGTACATGGGCTCGAGGTGAACGCCCCAGATATTCGGGCCCGTGATGTCGTCGCCCAGACACTCACGCATGTCCACCCAGACAACGGTGCCTTCGTGGATGCGGGGGCGCTTCTGGCCACCATCCTCATCGCACACGACGAACTCGGTACCGGTGTTCAGGTCATAACCGTAGATGTCTTTGCCCGAGCCGGTATCCTCAACGATCTCAGCGGGAGCGATGTCGGCGGCGCACACCGCAATGGCGGCACCGGCGTCGTGGCTCTTGCACGTGCTCTCGTCCTGGGCCTCCGCGACATCCGCGGCTGTGACGGCCGGGCTGCAGGAGTTGCGGCCATCCTGCCACACGATCAGGTTTTCGCTGATGTCGATACAGCCCTCGGCGGTACCCGAGGCAATCTGAGTGCGCATGTCAGTTGCCAGGTCGTAGACGAAAGCGTCGTCATCTTGGACCCATACCGCACGATCGCCCCAGATGGAGGGACTTTCGATGTAGTCGTTGGTCTCGGCGAGCACAGTCGTCTCGCCGGTCGAAAGGTCTTTCACGCTCACCGTGTAGGTCGACTGCTCGCTACCCCACTGATGCGTGAGATAGACCAGGTTATCGCCATAGAGCTCTGGCATTTTTTGGTCGCCCTCGCCTCCGGCTGCAATCGTTGCCTCCTGCGAGGTGATGTCGTACATCCAGATGTCGTCATTCTCGTCACGATCATCGATCCAAACGACCGTGTCGCCCCACACGAACGGGTTGCACATACAGCAGGTGTCGTCGCCCGTATCGAGTTCGGACGTCAACCCGGTTGACAGGTCGCGCATCCAGATCTCATCGCCATCGTCACTCCAGACGACGATGTCGCCATAGACTGACGGATTGTTCTGCATATCCTCGGCCATATTGATCGGGAACTCGAGACCCGTCGAAAGATCGACGGCCCAGATGTCCCACTCGCCGCAACTGTCATCGACTCTGCGGCCATCACGGAACACCACCATGTCGCCCCAGAACTCGATCTGAGCCTGAGGTCCCATGGCGTTGGTCACCACGAACTCCTCGCCTACAGCGATGTCGCCGTCGGCGAATGCTACCACCGGTAGCAGCGTCACCATCATGGTGATCGCTAAAAAGACAGATAGTGCTTTGCGCGTTCTCACATGTGCCTCCCCTTATCTGTGTCCCCTGATATTCGGTGCCCGAGCACTCTGCTCAGATACCTAGTACACGACGCTGATCGCGTCGTAGTCGGTAGGCGAACTATCGCCTACTTTTCAGGTTATGGGGAGTCGCCGTAAATGTGGATTCGGAGGCGAGCGAAAGGATTAACCAACGTTTACGGGGGACAGATAGCATCACGCTGCCCGAGATACTCAGAACAGCTCTTCTGCGAGTTGCTGGAGTCGCTCCGCGTCATGAAGCGCGTCTCTGTCCAGCGCCTCGACGATCGACCCCTCTTTGAGCACGTAAGCGCGGTCGGCCATTCGGCTCGTCTGCCCCAGACTGTGCGAGACCGAGAGTATCGGGAATCGCCCCTTGAGACGCTCGATCAAAGCCTCGAT
>DFBG01000087.1:4390-5724 GCA_002367305.1 Actinobacteria bacterium UBA3086
ACGATCGCGCACATCATCCCAGAGCTCGACGTCCTTGAGCGTGGCCTCCAGGCGCTCGTCGATCTCATCCCGGCTCAGGCCCAGCACGTGCTTGAGCGGCAACGCGAAGTTCTTGCGGATCGACGCCGGCAGAACGTTGGGGTTCTGGAACACCATTCCCGCTGTGCGACGCAGGAGGGCGACGTCCATCCCGTTCCCGTACGCCTGCACCGCCTCATCACCCAGGGCCAGCGTGACCTGACCTTCCGTACGCACGCCAGAGAACAGGTCGTTCATCCGATTCACCGAACGCAGCAGTGTCGTCTTGCCAGAACCCGACGGGCCGATGAGCGCCGTGACCTCTCCTCTGCGGAACTCGATATCGACGTCGGTGAGCACGCGCGTGTCGCCGAACCACACGCTGAGACCGGCAACCGTGATCAGTTGTTCCATCTGCGCTCGAGACTCCTCTGCAACAAGTACGCTCCTATGAACAGCGTGGCCGTGAGTGTCAGCAACACCAGCGCCGCGCCGAAACCCTGATCGAGCTCAGCCGCCGTGTTGTGCTCGGCAGCGATGACGAAAATCTTGAACGGAAGGGCCTCGAACTTGCCCAAAAGGTCCTGCGGACCGCGCCCGCCCGCTGTCGCAACGGCGCCTGTGAGCATGATGACAGCGGTGTCCTCGGCAGCGCGCCCCACCGAGAGTATCGCACCGCTGAGAATTCCTCGGCTGGCGGCCGGCACGAGTACGCGCCGGAGCGTCTGGGTCTGTGACATCCCCAGGCTCGGCCCCAGAAGCCGGATGCTCATGGGCAGTCCGGCGAGTGCGCTCTGCGTGGCGCGGATCATGTAGGGCAGTACGAGCAATGCGATGCACACGGCGGCGAGCAACAAGCCCGTCTTGGCCTCCTGAGCGACCGTCCGTCGCAGCAACAGGATCATGGAGAAACCAAAGAGGCCCATCACGATCGACGGTATGCCGGCAAGCACGTCAACTACGAGCGTGACCGACGCCTTGAATCTCGGACCTGCGTATTCCGACACATGTATGCCCGCAGCAAGGCCGAGGGGAATGGCAATTCCCGCAGACAGGGCGACGAGCGTGAGAGTCCCCACCACAGCGGGCCAGATCCCATCGAACACGCGGGCACCGGCGAAGACAGCCCGAGTCCACGGAACGTCGCCGAACAGCAGCTGCGGTCCCAGAATGTGAGCGGATCGTGCGACCAGGAAGACGACCAGCACGCCCACAACGGCGAGAACACCGAACGCGGCGACCCAGCTGGCTCCCACAAGGATTCTCTCGCGCCACTTTCGCATCCTCTAGGCCTCCAGCCGAACGGACCTGCGCAC
>DFBG01000087.1:5750-6306 GCA_002367305.1 Actinobacteria bacterium UBA3086
GACTGATGAGCCGGGCCGCCTACTGCTGTCGCCATCACCATGCCGATGTGCGCCGTCAGCGCGCGAATGGAGCCCAGAGCGGACGTGGGCAGAAGCGGGGCGTTGCCGGTGAGCATGAGCGCGATCATCGTGTCACCGAGCGCCCTGCCGAATCCCAACACCAACGCCGAGAGCAGTGCGGAGCCAGACACCGGTACAAGAACTCCGAACACGTGCTGCACGGGACTCATGCCGAGAGAAGCACAGGCCTCGCTCGTGCGCGGCGCCAGACCGCGCCAGTTGGAGTCGATGACGAGCACAATCGTGGGCAGTACGAGCACCGCCAGAGTGACCGCCGCCCCCAGAAGCGCGAAGCCGCTCCCCTGCTCAAAAATATCACGCAGCAGCGGCGGGATCGTCATGACCGCGACGAATGCGTACACGATCGTGGGGATGCCCGTCATGAGGTTGATGACCGCCATGACCGGGCGGGCGAGTCGTGCGGGGCCCACGCCGTAGGCGAATGCGCACACGAGCACCGCTGCGGGAAACGCCAGCGCAACAGCGAATGTGGCCA
>DFBG01000087.1:6337-6614 GCA_002367305.1 Actinobacteria bacterium UBA3086
CGCGCGCCCTCTGCCGAGAAGACCGGCAGACTGAAGTACACGAGGAACGCGAATATGGATAGGACGGCTACGACGGATATCGCCGCAGCCGTCCCAAGCGTCACACGAAGCAACGCGTCGGTTCTGCTGTGTGAGTCAGTGCTGCCCACTAGAAGATCGGGATGTACCCGCCGTCAACGATGTACGAGACACCGTCGGCGCCCAGGATGAAGTCGATGAATGCCTTGGTGAGGCCCTCCGGCTCGCCCTTCGTGTTCATGTAGAGCTTGCGCGTCAC
>DFBG01000087.1:6735-7772 GCA_002367305.1 Actinobacteria bacterium UBA3086
CCCATGTAGCCGATGGCCTGCGGATCCCCGGACACTGCCGTCTTCATGGCACCGTTGGACGCCACGACGTTGGCCTCGACAGCGATGTCTCCCTCGGCCAGAGCCTTGCTCCAGAACACGTCACGCGTACCGCTTGCCTCGTCACGAGTGAAGAGGTGAATCTCGCCGGCATCGCCACCGAGATCAGCCCAATCGGTGATCTCGCCCGCGAAGATGGCCTGCATCTGCTCGGCGCTGAGCTCGGTCACGGGATTGTCGGGATGAACGACCGCAGCGACACCGTCGACAGCGAAGGCGAACGAGACCAGATTCGGGTAGAACTCGACCTCTTCGTCCTTGAGCGCACGACCGGCGTTGCCGATCTCCACGAGCCCCTCGCCCACCTGCTCGACGCCGACTCCCGAACCGCCACCGGCGACCGTGATGAGGATGGCGTCATTGGACGTCATGATGTCCGCAGCGGCGGCCTCCATGACAGGGATGTGTGCCGTGCCGCCCGCGATGTCGAGGTCGCCCTCGAGTTCCGCGAACGCATCAAACGCCGTGGCTTCGGCTGCGGTATCTACCGCCGGAGTCTCCTCAGTGGCGGAATCCTCATCGGCGGACGAACACCCCGCAACACCCAGAAGTCCTACAGCGAGGAGGAGTGTCATAAAGAGCGCCAGTGAGCGTGTGCTGAATCGTGCGGACATCATGCTTCCCTTCGGCCATTGTTTGTACGCGACTGCCATTCCCTGCGATATTCGCGTTGCTTATGCGAATACCTTGTTTCTGCTTATATTGTTAACACATTAACGAACCTGCTGCCAACCCCCAACAAGAAAGACGCGCGGTCTCGCAGGTAAACGAGCACCGCGCACGAACAGTACAGGCATCTGATATCACTTCTCTGGCGACTTGAGTCCCGGCATGCCCCGTGCGCTCACTGTCGCCGCACAAAGCGAGATCTCGAATCGAAAGGGAGCGATCAACGTGCGTATCATCGCGGTCATGAGCGGCAAAGGTGGAGTAGGCAAATCATTCGTCGCGACAGGTCT
>DFBG01000128.1:0-2120 GCA_002367305.1 Actinobacteria bacterium UBA3086
CGTCATCTCTGCCCCATCGGCGGTACCGAAGTCATGGCGGTGCGACCATGTCGTCCAGGCGAGGTACGTGATGTACGCTGCTCCGACGTACTTGAGGATCGGCTGAATGTCAGGGACCGTCGAGAGTAGTGCTATTGCTGCGAAGGACCCCAGAAGCATGACGATCGTGAAGCCGCCGACAACTCCGAGAATGAAGCGGAGAGCCCTTTGGTAGCCGTACATCATGCCGAGAGATGCGCTCATGATGTTGTTCGGTCCGGGACTGAACGTCATTGCGAGGGCGAACATGACCCCCGCGGTCATCCGGTGGCCTCCATGACGCGCTCTCTCTCCAACATGACGAGCTTGCGTTCCAGCCCCCATCGGTAGCCCCCAAGTGCGCCGCTCGAGCGCAGCACCCGGTGGCACGGAATCAGGTAGCCCACGGGGTTCGAGCCCACGGCGCTAGCCACTGCTCTTGTGGCAGAGGGCATGTCGAGGCGGCCGGCCAAGCCACCGTACGAGATGACCGCGCCTGCGGGTATCCTCAAGAGACCTTCCCAGACCTTGAGCTGGAAGTTGGTACCCACAAGGTGAAGGGAAAGTGGTGCTCCGCCTCCTTGAGCAAGATCGAATACGTGCTCGGCAAGCGGGGCGGTCACCGCATCATTGGGTACAAGAGTGGCCCGACCCCACTGGTCTCGAAGCTCAGTGAGGGCAAGCGAAACTCCATCGTGCTCAAGGAACTTCAGGGCGCAAATGCCACGATCCGTCACAGCGATCAGGCAACCCCCGAACGGCGTCTCATGCACGCCGTATCGGATCTCAACTCCGTCGCCGCGCGTTTTGTACTCGCCGGGTGTGACGGCCTCTGTGGACACCATCAAGTCATGCAGCCGACCCGATCCGCTGAGCCCGACTGCGAACGCGGTGTCCAGAACCGCCTCCGACCCACGCAGGAGCTCTTTGGCCTGGCTCACCGTGAGATGCTGCAGGAAACGCTTTGGGCTCACGCCGGCCCAGCGACGGAACATGCGTTGGAAGTGATACGGGCTCAAGTTCACATGTGCGGCGACATCATTGAGCGACGGCTGGTCCACTGCGTTCTCTTGGATGTACAGGATCGCACTTCTGACGCGTTCGTAGTCTGAGATCATTCTTGAGCTCCTATGGGGGCGGGCTGTGGAGACTGTAGCACCGAGGTGTGCAGGCAGCGACCCGATTCTTGCGGTACTGCGCGGGGTCTCTTGTCATATGTGGGGCTGAAATGGGAATCTCGTGTTGATGCGACAGAACTGTGAGGAGCCATGAGCAAAGGAAAGTTGACGTTCTTCTGCGGGAAGATGGGTGCTGGCAAGTCCACCAGGGCGAAAAGTATCGCGGCAGAGATGAATGCGGTATTGCTCTCCGAAGATGAGTGGCTTCAGGCTCTCTATCCAGGCAAGATCGCGTCTTTGGCGGACTATGTTGAATACTCAAGTCAGCTCAGACCTCAAATGAAGAGGCTGGCTCAATCCATTCTCGCTACTGGTGCGGACGTTGTTATGGATTTTCCTGCCAATACAACCGCTCAGAGAGAGTGGTTCAGGTCCGTATTCTCGGAAATCGAAGCGCTTCATGAGCTGATATACATCGATCTATCGAACGATGATTGCCTGAGGCAAATAGCGCTGAGGCGAGCGCAGCAACCGGAGAGATCTGCCACCGACACACAAGAGATGTTCGAAGCCGTCACAAAATACTTCGTCGAACCTCGATCGGAAGAGGGGTTCAATGTCACGAGAGCACCTACTTCGTGATCCCCGGGGTGCCGTTTGTCATTCGTTTCTGTTGGATATGCGGTTCAGGGTTCCCCTATGAGGCGATGCTATGTTCACGGATGAACTAAGTCGTGGACCATGCCTGAATCGCAGGGTGACATGCCGCTCGAGACGACACTCATATGGATATACGTGGGCGTGGTTGCGAGGGCGATCACGGCGCCTCGAGGGCGCAGGTGTTCCTGACCCAGGCCGTTTCTCGTTGGCTGCGGGTCTATCGCAGCGGCTTGCTGACCGCGCCCAGGGGACGCTCTGCGAGAGGCTGCATCGTTCTGATGATGCGCAGGGGGACGTCGGCGTCGAACCAGAAGCGACCCAGCT
>DFBG01000128.1:2163-2794 GCA_002367305.1 Actinobacteria bacterium UBA3086
AGGTGCAGGAGCACAGCGGGCTCCGGCTGTCGTGTGATGTCCCAGACACCCACCACCCGGCCGTTGACGAGTACGACGGACGTCGCATTCCCGGACACGTCGAACACGAGTGGACGCAGCGCGTCGGCAACGAACCGGTCCTTCTGGGCGTAGCCCATCATCAGCGAGTCCACGGAGGGGAGTAGGGCGACGGAGTCCTCCGGCGTGCTCATCGTGAGCAGTTCGTCGGTATCGGCCACATGCATGAGGTATGGGTCCTCATGGCCTTCGACATGTACGGCAACGATCTCGTCGCCCAAGGTGTTCAATGCGCGATCGGTCCGCTTTCTGCCCACACCCGTCCACCACGCGGTGTCCTTGGTTGTCGCAGGCCCGAACGCTCGTATGTGCGCTCGCACCAGGGACACGTCTCCGGAGTCCTGATCGACCGAGTCGAGTCTGACGTTGGGTAGCGCCTTGGAGAATGGAGTATACGTCCACTGGCGTCCGTTCCAGCCGTCGGCGGCACGGTCGCGCAACAGGTTTCCCTCGCATGCAAGCAGGTTGACCAGTGCTGCTAGGTCCACTCCCGGAGTTGCGCCCAGACGTTCACGGATCTGCGCTGTGGTGAGCGATTCCTGATCGAGCAGAT
>DFBG01000129.1:0-146 GCA_002367305.1 Actinobacteria bacterium UBA3086
CTCGCGCAGGAAGCGCATGGTGGCCTCCGCGCGCCACTCCTCGACCCACGACGGGTGACGGAATTCGACGAGCACCTCGGCCCCCGTGAGATAGCGCACGAGGCTGCCTGCATAGTCGAGCCGCCGCAAGTTCTCTCGGCGTTCGT
>DFBG01000129.1:252-2542 GCA_002367305.1 Actinobacteria bacterium UBA3086
TCGGCGTTATAGACGCGCCCGCGTCGGCTGACCGAGTAGGAGTAACCGCGCAACTCGGGGTGCAGCGCGCGCTCGTCGACCGTATGCCCGGTCATGAGCCCGTACGCCTTGACGTGAAACGTGAAGTCGTCCGGGGTTCGAAGCGCCCAGTTCTCCGCGTGAGCGTACTGTGGGAGCGCGTAGTAGGTGGAATCGACCTCGACGGTATCGAATCGTGCCGCGTAGTAGCGAAGCCGAGCCTCCGCCGATGAGACCCCGCGTGGGTAGTACGCTTGTATCATGGTCTTGTCGGTCCATGAACACGTACCGACGGTGACGTTGCCAGTCATACTGAAAATATACCCTGAAGGAGAGTTCCACCTGCTATGGACGCGGAGAAGTACATACTCCCGGAGACCGATGAGGAGCTCCTTGCTGAGTGCGATGTGCACACGTTCCGCTCGTCGGGCAAAGGCGGCCAGTCGGTCAACACCACCGACAGCGCGGTGCGCCTCGTGCATCGACCGACCGGGATCACCGTTGTGGGTCAGCGGGAGCGGAGTCAGCTCCGGAACCGTCAAGACTGCCTGCGTCGCCTGCGCGTGCGCATCGCGGACTCCCTGCACGAGGACCCGCGTCGTATCGCGACACGACCCAGCCGCGCGGCCAAGCGACGCCGGTTGGACTCCAAAGCCCGCACCTCGACCAAGAAGCAACGCAGGAAGCCCCCTACCGACGAGTAGACAACATGCAAGAGGCCCCGGCACGAATGCCGGAGCCCCTGAGTTGTCTTGAAGCCTGTGGGATCAGCGCTGCTCCAGCGTGACCTGACCCACTCCTGCCTCGACAAGGATGTCCATGACGGTATCCGCCTTGTCATACGCCTCGTTGACGTAGACATCCGAGCCCTGGCTGACGAAACCACGCGCATCCACGTCTCCAACGCCGGTGTCCACGTTGAAGCGCACGCCCGTGTCCTTGGGCACGATGATGGTGATGTCGCCGACACCTGCGGTCATCCGAACATCGAGGTCCTCGGTCCACCCATCTCCGGAAAGGTCGATGGTCACCTCACCGGCACCGGCTTCGACCTTGAGCTCAGTCAGGTACCGGCTCCCGGCGAAGTCGATCAGCACATCGCCCGCACCCGCCTCGAGCGTCATCTCCGTCAGCATGAGATCGCCCAACGCGAGATCCGTCTTGCCGGCACCCATGTCGATGTTGAGCTCCATGGGAACGTCATCGGCGAGCTGTATATCCCACACGTTTCGGTAGTCGCTCAAGCCAAAGAGCGAGCGTCCCGCCGACTGCCGGACCTTCAATATGCCCGTGTCGCCACGAACGTCATAGTCCACCTCGGGCTCGAAGCGATCACTGCTGAAGGAGAACTCCGCCTCCATGAGATCCTTCGCTCCGCTGCCAATGGTGAGATCACCGGCACCCATGTCCAGATCCACGAGCACGTCCTGGGCAGAGCCGAGGCTGACACGCTCAATCTTCGTATCACTCACCTCACCCAGATCGACGCGATAGCAGCCCGTCATCATGAATGCGGTCGCAACCAGCGCCCCTGCGGCGATCATCGCCGTGATTCTCTTGTTCATCATCATTACCCTCCTTCACGAACCGAGTTCTACGCCGCAGCGGACTCGGATAAATTGCCGACCAACATGACCTTTGCGTACGCGCCGTGCACACGTCCCACCAACTTGATGACGTGCAGCAGAACGACGAATCCGAGCAGACCCGCCACCATCACGAGGGGCATGGCCCATCCATACAGCATGTAGCCGGTGTCACCGAAGTGCATGAGGGGCTCGTCGGCGATCACCTGCAGGAAGGGTGCTGCCACTGTCCCGGCACAGAATGACGCGAGGGAGACCGTGACGGAGAAGTAAAGAATTCCGAGCGGCATCTGCAGGCCCATGTACAGCATGGTCGTCCACGTGCGGTAGTCAGAGAGCCACCACTTGATGCGCTCCCAGAGGTTGCCGCCTGCGGGAGCCATGCGCGGACGGCGCGGCATGCGCACACCCAACAGACCCTCGACCATGCGCCCCTCGACGAGAGAGATCGCACGAACGATGCCCAAGAACAGCAACATGATCGGGATGCCGATGATCAGGATCGCGAGTCCCAGAGAAAGCGATATCCCCGTGGTCACGATCGTGAAGTACACGGTCCCGGTAACAATCGAGAGCAACATGTATACGAGTGCTCCCCACGCCTGCGGGTCGGCGAGAATGCCAAAGAACTTACCGATGAAGGTATCCGGCTTGCGTGCTGCGGGCGCTTTGAGCGCTTTGGCGAC
>DFBG01000129.1:2667-3442 GCA_002367305.1 Actinobacteria bacterium UBA3086
AAGCGCAGGATCCTGTCCGGCAAGCTGCGCTTTCAAGTCGTTCAGATACTGTTCGATCATCACCCGATATCCCCTTTCAACACCGCGTCCACGAAGTCGCGAGTGCTCATCCACTCAGACTTCCAGGTCGCTAGGACCTCGCGGCCTTGCTCCGTAATCGTGTAGTACTTGCGTGGCGGACCGGACACGCTTGGCTCCACCGAGCTGCCCAGTAGACCGTTATCGTTCATCGACCGAAGGATCGGATAGAGTGTCCCCTGTTTCACGGGCACACCACCCTCTGCCTTTTCCTCGAGCTGCTTGGCGATCTGATAGCCGTACAGCGGCGCAGTAGCCTGATCGAGGGTGGCCAGTAGCACGAGTGAGACGGTGCCCGAATTCAGTTCCTTGCGAAATTTCCGTACGATCGCGGACTCATTCTCAGTCATGGCTCACCTCTTTCCTCTCTGGTGTTCTGTTCCTCACTGCATAGTACTATATACTTCACACTAGTCAATAGTAAACACTAGATATTCTTGAAACACGTGTCGGTCCCACCCTCTGACGCTCCATGTGCCCCTCGCGCGCGTCTACGGTATGCTGTCACTCAATGCATCAAACATAGGAGGGGAACCGGCAATGGCAAAAGCTGCGCAGTGTGCTCTTTGCGGCAAGAATGTGTATGTGACCGAGGACGGGGCTTGTCCCAATGGACACAGCTCGGAGTTCCTCTCCAACTTCTACGACGTTCCGGACGAGGAGGCTCCCCCCGCACCCGCGCCGGTGAGCACCCCCG
>DFBG01000129.1:3471-6684 GCA_002367305.1 Actinobacteria bacterium UBA3086
CCCGCAGCACCATCCGTTCCCGCACCGGCAGTGCCGACGCCCACTGTGGCTGCGCCCCCGGTGCCCCCGATCCCCGCACCCGCGCCGCCCACCGGCGGTCCGGCCCACGGGTCTCCCTCGGCCCCCGCTCCCACGGCATTCACGCCCGGAGCACCCATGGGTGCCGCGCCGGCCAAGAAGTCCAAGAAGGGGCTCATCATCGGCATCATCGTCGTCGTGCTCCTCTGCTGTCTCGGTTCCGGCATCGCCCTGGTCGCTGGCGGAGTAAGCCTGTTCGAGGACGCAGTCGACGAGATCTCCACGAGTGAGGGCGGAGCGGCCATTGTGCCCGGAACGACTTCAGGAACGGTCCGTGTCGAGATGCAGTGGGATGAACCAGTCGATATGGACCTCGAGATCTGGGATGGCTCAGGCGAGGAAGCTCTCACGTCGGCGGGCATGGAGAACAACGACAGCTTCAACGGCTTGGAGGCCGGCGAGTACATCGACTTCAAGAACCTGAGCGGAGCGGATCTGAGCTCCGGTCGGTACGTCGTATCCGCCTACTTCGCTGAAGGCAGCGGAGATATCCCCTCGGCCAACGTCACGCTGATCGTCACCAAGGCCGACGGCAGCACGACCGAGCGCACGGGCGTCGTGTACTGGGAGGTCGGGATGGACCAGTGGCATGCGTTCGAGATCGACGCTCAGACCGGTGAGATCACCGACATAGACGAGTTCATCGATATCGAAGTGTCTGAGTAAGACCCTTGAGCGAACTCGCTGAAACGCCGACACCGGCCCGCATTCGGAATCGAACGTGGGTCATCGTCGGTGTGATTGCCGCAGTGTTGATGTGCTGCGCCCTCGCGGGCGTGGCCATCATCACCGGCGGTATCCTTGCGTTCAACTCCACAGAAGATACTCGCTCGGAGGATACGAACGCTTCATCGCAAGATATGGCGCCGGCCCCGGACGACGGGAGCTTCGAGGTCGATGAGAGTTTCTCTCAAGACCCGTCGGCAGAGGACATCTGGTATGAGGCCGAGCGGGCGGTGAAGTACTTCCACCCCGCATTTCACCTCGCCACGATGGGACTCGCCGAGCAGTACGACGATATCGAGCGATACAACCTGGTCGCAGAGTCGGACCAAACCCCCGGGTTCTACATCTCATTCATGGCACCTCGGCAGAACGCCTCAGGCGACGCCGCATCCGGCGAGTACCTCGACACCGAGTCAGGCATGCTGTGGCTTCACGAGTCTTGGGGAACAGGGGGCATGGCTGCTTTCGCGGGGTCGAGCCCGCTGGTGAATGACTCCATGCGAGCAGGGATTGAAGCTTCGTTCGTATCTGCCCACGCGAACTGGGTCGTGACTGATTTCGACTTGAACAGCAACGTCAGTATCGGGCTCAGCGGCATTCACTCAGATGATCTGGGTACGTGGTACGGCGACTTTTTGTCGTTTGAGTCCACATACGACAACGACATCCAGGCCGGCGTCTGGCGAGAGGCATCCTTCGATGACCTGCGCTGAAACGAACGTGCCGAGCTCATCGGATTCGCAAGACATGGCGACAGATCCCGAGAAGGTGACCGGGCGCCAAGCGTGCCTCAGCCTGATAGGGATGTCCGTCGCGGTGATCCTGTTCGCGTCGGCCATAGTCGCCGTGGTGGTCACGGTATTCAACCTCACGCACTAGCTGGGACCGCGCACTGCACTCCTGATAGCCGACTACTGACCGCCGGACATCAGACCCACCAGATCATCGATGGGAACTGCACCCTCCGGCGCCTCGATCTCCACATCCATCCCAAAGTCAGAGAAGTCGATCACGCCATGCACCGCGTAGTCGACCGCCTGCCCCATCTGCATATCGATGATCTGTCGGCGAGGAAGCTTGTCCTCGATGCCGATCCAGATCTCGATCCGTATATCCGCTGATCCGTAGAGGTCACGCACCGCATAGTCCATCTCAGGAGAGAGATCGAGGTCGCGTCCTGCGTCGGCGGCCAACTCCAGCATGCTGTCCACCACCTGCGGCTCATCAACATCGATGAGGTAGTGATAGCAGTCGACACCGGCGATCTCCTCGTCACCCAGATCCTCGATCCCGGCGACAGCCTCCAGATACGCGAGGTAGTCCGTGGGCGATGCGCTTTGTCCCGGCGAACTCGATGCGATATCGAGGTCGGTGTACCCCCACGTGGAAAAGAGTGGATACCGAACGTAGGCGACCCCATCGAGCGTGATCTGCTCGTACGTGACCGTCTGACCCAGAAACTCCATGGTCATGGTGAACTCCGAGGCGGTCGGATATGCCATGACGCCCTCAAGATGCATGGGCGTCGCGGAGTCGTCCATGACCATTTCCATATCCATGTCGAACGCCATGCTCGACGTCTGCTCGATCTTGATCGCCGTGGCGGCTACGACCGCCAAAGGTGAGGTGGCCGCGAGCGAGAACGCAACGACCACGATCGCGACGATGAGCCCCAACAGGCCCACCACGCCGACTGCTATGGCTATGCCACGCGTGCGTGTACTCATCGGTCCGAACCTCATTTCGCCAGGCACTCTCCGTGCTCGTTACGACTGAAGGATAGCATCGTCCGCTGACACGGCTCGTAACGATCTCGCGGTGTGGTGATTCACGCCGTCAGTCCCACGGGGTATCGTTACACGTAGCTGCCGGACAAAGGACTCACGTGGACAGTTCAGCGCTGGTCATCATGCTTGGAACCGACCCCGTACCCTGGCTTCGCGATGCCGACGAACCCTACACCCTCCTGACCCTTCGGCTGGATCTGCTGGGTCGACCGGAGGACGATCCTGGCGTCGTGAGCGCAAGAGAGGCCTTGCGAAGCGATCCCGGCGTGCTGGAGATCGTCGATGGACTCCCGGAATGGGGCGTCGCCGACTTCCCCGGCCACCACAGTCCGCAGTTTCTCCCCAACCACCTGAACCTGCTGGCCGACATGGGGCTGCGCACAGGCGACAGCGACCGTGTGGACGCGCTTCTGGATCGCATGTTCGAGCACCAGGACAAGCAGGGACGATTCGAGTCCTTCGGCACCGCACCGGGCAGGCCGGAGCTCGCGTGGTCGTCCATGCTCTGCGACACCAATGTGATCACCGACGTGCTCTGCCGATTCGGTAAGGCCGACGACCCCCGCACCGCGGCAGCTCTGCATCGCATGGTCAAGGACCTCGCACGCACGCCGCAGGGAAC
>DFBG01000129.1:6714-7046 GCA_002367305.1 Actinobacteria bacterium UBA3086
CCGCAGGTGACGCTCGAGGGCCTCCGCGCCTTCTCCCATCTGCCAGAGGACGACCGCCCCACCCAAACGCTCGACATTGCCCGAACCTCACTCGAGGTCTGGAGACGCCGTGCCGACGAAAGACCCTATGCTTTCGGTCACGGCTACCAGTTCAAGAGCGTGAAGTGGCCCAACTTCTGGTATGACGCCCTCTGGGTGCTCGAAACGCTCAGCCGCTACCCAGGACTCTGGCGAGGCCCAGAAGCGACCACACAGGACCGACAGGCGCTCTGCGAGCTGGCTGCATGTCTCATCGCATACAACTTCGACGCCGACGGACGCGTGATCCCCTC
>DFBG01000129.1:7118-7561 GCA_002367305.1 Actinobacteria bacterium UBA3086
CGCATGGCCGATCTGGCCGAGGAGATCGCTGCAGTGGACGTGGAATCGCTGCACAGCTCCAAAGGCGGGTCGGGCACAGCCAAACCGCCCAAACGGGAGAGCTCCCCCTGCCCCGTGCCGGACAAAGGCCAGGTCTATACGAGCGAGCAGCTCGTACCCCGCGTACTTCGTCGGCATCATATCGACACGCCGTGGGAGTCCATGAGCGCGGAGTCCGTGGTGGCCGACATGATCGGGCTGCGGGCCATGACGCCCTCGTCGCCGTACACCGCGCTGCACACTCGGCTACGGGAGTTCGGCAAGGCCGAGCTCGACAACGCCCTCCACGAGCGGCGATCGCTCGTGCGGATGCGCTGCATGCGAGGCTCCCAGTTCATCCTGCGACCCGACATGGTCCCTCCCGTGTTCGCAGCCACCTCATTCGCGGTCATTCGTCACGCGCG
>DFBG01000130.1:0-439 GCA_002367305.1 Actinobacteria bacterium UBA3086
GCGCGAGACCGTACGGGTTGTGAGGATGACTGCTCGGATCGCATCGAACTGACGAGGTCGGGATTCTCGTCCCTGATGTCACGACTATGGGGGACCACATGGAGACAGCGTTTCTGGGCGTTGGCGGCAACATGGGTGATCGGGCGGAGAACATCGCAGCTGCTCTCACTCTGATCGACGCTCTTGATGCCACAACCATCGTACGCGTCTCTCGTCTGTACGAGAGCACGCCGTGGGGAGTGGCCGATCAACCCCTGTTCGCGAATGCGGTGGTCGAAATCGCCACGAACGTGCCTGCGGATGCACTATTGGATGCCCTGCAGGGGATCGAGCAGGAGTTGGGGCGTCGTGAGGGGCCTCGCTACGGACCGCGTCCGATAGATCTGGATATCCTGCTCTACGGTTCCGAGGAGTGGAATTCCGAGCGGCTGACCATACC
>DFBG01000130.1:490-6800 GCA_002367305.1 Actinobacteria bacterium UBA3086
CGCGATCTGGTCAGATGCGGGCAGGTGACCGGAGTGCTCGATGCGATTCCGGGTTTCGAGGATCGCATGCCGATACAGAATCTGCGCGAGAAGTCCCTTGGCCACAAGCGCCGGCCCAATGAGGATTGGGTGGAACTCTGCGCGTTCGGAGATTGGCTCGTTAACTCCATGAAGGCTCAATCCGCACCGGACGTATCCTTCCTGCTCACGGTGTTCGAGGCCGAGAACATACCGTTCGCGTGGGACCCGTATCCGCCTCAGGAGTCGTTCAACCCCTACGGGTTCTCGGCACGCTTCAAGCTCATGGTCCCGCGAGCGTTCGAGGCCTCCGCGAACAAGCTCATCAACGAGGTGGCGAAGGCTGAGATCGACTGGACGAATCCCGGTCTCTCGGGTCTTTGAGAGCGGACCGAGGTCGCAGGGTGGTAGAATAGAGTTCTACGCTCGGCTCTGGGGGATCGCATCCGGGGTTCTTGAAGCCAGAGCGAAGGGGCCCGTACGGGGCCGCCGGGACCTCATGTGAGGCCTGGACGGTTGTTGCGGAAGGAGAACCACCATGAGCGCTGCTGTTCCCATGGACCCACAGAGGTCCGTGACCACCACCACGTTCCGTGCCGCCAAGGCACAAGGTCGTCGCATCGCGATGATCACCGCGTATGACGCGCCCACGGCTCGCATGGTCGATCAGGCTGGAGTCGATGCCATTCTCGTGGGAGACTCCCTAGGCATGGTCGTGCTGGGGCATGATTCCACCCTGCCGGTCACCATGGACGACATGCTGCACCACACGCGTGCGGTCGTTCGGGGCACATCGCGTGCACTCGTTGTCGCCGACATGCCGTTCCTGAGTTTTCAGGTCTCGCTCGAGGAGGCTCTGCGCAACGCGGGGCGCCTTGTTGCGGAGGGCGGAGCCGGTGCGGTCAAGCTCGAGGGAGGTCGTCGCACGGCGGAGACCGTTCGTTTCGTGACTCAGGCGGGCATTCCCGTGATGGGACACGTGGGGCTCACGCCTCAGTCCGTGAACCAGCTGGGCGGCTATCGGGTGCAGGCGCGCGAGACGGCGGATGCGCTCACGCTCATCGATGACTGTCGCGCACTGGAGGAGGCGGGCGCCTTCGCCATCGTTCTCGAGTGCATTCCGGCCGAGCTCGCTCAGCTCGTGTCGAACGAGTTGGGGATTCCCACGATCGGCATTGGTGCCGGCGTCGGCTGTGATGGCGAGATACAGGTCTTTCATGACCTGCTTGGTATGGGCGATTTCACTCCTCGGCATGCGGGACGATACGCCGAGGTGGGCACCGCGATACGTGAGGCGGTGGGCGCGTACACGCAGGATGTGCATGACCGCGCGTTCCCGGCAGAGGCACAGACGACGCATCTGGATCAGCGGGTGCTTGCGGAGATCAAGGCGGCCCGCGCGGCTGCACTCAAGCCGGCGTCGGGCGGTTCGCTGTCCGGTGGCGACCGAGGCGGTCTCTAGGGTGATCGGACTCAAGACGAGGGAGAGACGATGAACCTGGAACGGGTTTCATCGGCCGAGGAGACACGTCGTGCTGTCGCGGAGGCGCGCCGCGAAGGGCGCACCGTGGCGCTCGTGCCCACCATGGGGGCGCTGCATGAGGGGCACCTGTCCCTTGTTCGCGCTGCGTGCGAACGGGCGACCTACGTGGTCGTGTCGGTGTTCGTGAATCCGACGCAGTTCGCACCCGGAGAGGATTTCGAGGCGTATCCCCGCGATCTCGAACACGATATGCAGTTGCTTGAGGCCGAGGGTGTCGATCTCATATTCGCGCCCAACGTGGACTCCATGTACGCCGCCGATGCGACCGTGACGGTCGATCCGGGACCCATCGCGACTGTGTGGGAGGGCGCGACGCGCCCCGACCATTTTCGCGGCGTGGCGACGATAGTCACCAAGCTCCTGAGCATCGTGTCACCGGATCTCGCCTTCTTTGGCGAGAAGGACTACCAGCAGCTGCAGCTCGTGAATCGGCTGGTTCGCGATCTCGATCTTGCCGTTCAGGTGGTGGGTTGTCCGATCGTCCGCGATCGCGACGGTCTGGCGCTGTCGAGCAGGAACGCCTATCTGTCTCCCACCCAGCGTGCGCAGGCGCTCGCGCTCTCCTCGGCGCTTGAAGCTGTCGCGGAAGCGGTTGCCTGGGGCGAGCGTGACGCTGACGTGTTGCGAGAGACGATGTTGCGGATTCTGAGCGAGCATCCTGACGTGTCCGTTGACTATGCGACCGTGGTGGATGGGACGGACCTCACCGAACTCGGAAGCATCGATGGCCCCGCACGCGCTATTATCGCTGTACGAGTTGGAAACACCCGGCTCATCGATAACGCGGCGGTCGCACCTTCGGCACACGAGGAGTAGTAGCCGCCGGCGCGGCATTACCAGTGAGATGTCGATCGCTATGAGAGGAGCGGCGCGTGCCCGACACCGCAACCCTGCATGACGAGATACGGACCCTCGCACGTGAGCGAGATGCGATCATACTCGCACACAACTATCAGCGCGGAGAGGTCCAGGACGTAGCGGACTTCACCGGCGATTCGCTCGGGCTTTCACGTCAGGCATCCGAGACCTCGGCGCAGACGATCGTCTTCGCTGGTGTTCACTTCATGGCCGAGACGGCCAAGATACTCTCGCCGGACAAGACGGTGCTGCTGCCCGAGCTTGGTGCCGGTTGCCCCATGGCCGACATGATGACCGCCGACGAGCTCGCCACATGGCGCGAGGCCCATCCGGGTATCCCTGTCGTGACCTATGTGAACTCCTCTGCTGACGTGAAGGCACTCTCTGATGTCTGCGTCACCAGTGCCAATGCCGTTGCCGTCGTGCGCTCGCTGGGCGCCGATCGCATTCTGTTCGGCCCCGATCGCAACCTGGGCTCGTGGGTGGCGCGCGCGCTGCCCGAGGTCGAGGTTCTGCTGTGGGAGGGCTTCTGCCCCACGCACGAGCGCGTCACACCCGAACAGATCGCTGAGGCTCGCAAGCGCCATCCGGACGCCGAAGTCATGGCGCACCCGGAATGCCGCCCGGACGTGGTCGATCTCGCCGACTTCGTGCTCTCCACGAGCCAGATGCTCCGTCGCGCGGCTGATTCACCGGCCGATGAGTTCATCGTGGTGACCGAGGAGGGCCTGCTCCACGCGCTCGCCAAGGCGGCGCCAGGCAAGCGATTCGTGAACCTGGAGCCGAGAATGATCTGCAGGAACATGAAGGTCACGACCCTTGAGAAGGTCCGTGACGTGCTGCGCGACGGCACAAATGAGATCGTGGTGCCAGAAGATGTCCGTGAGCGTGCTCTCACGGCTGTTCAGCGGATGGTGGCCATTGACTGATATCAGATCACCGGAGATCCTGCCTGACGCTCTGGGCCGACGCTACCTGCTGGAGTTCGATACCGACGATCTCGTGCAGCATCACTCCGACGTACTCGTGATCGGTTCGGGCATCTCGGGTCTCGTCGCCGCGCTTGCATCCTCTATGTCGAAGTCGGTCTCACTCGTGACCAAGGCGCGTGTCGAGGAGACTAACACCTGGTACGCCCAGGGCGGCATCGCCGGCGCGGTCGGCGAGGCCGATTCGACGCAGCTCCATGAGGCCGACACGCTCGTGGTGGGCCAGGGACTCTCCGATCCTGACGTGGTTCACGCGGTGGTGACCGAGGCCGCAGACGCCCTGGGCGATCTGCGCGCCATGGGAGTGAGCTTCGACCTCGCCGAGGATGGCAGCGTGCTGCTCGCTCGCGAAGGCGGGCACAGCCTGCCGCGCATTCTGCACTCTGGCGACACGACCGGCGCTGAGATCCAGGACACGCTCTCGGGGATGGTGCGTCGCTCCGAGGATGTTGACATCTACGAGGAGCGTTTTCTTATCGACCTCATCACCGCGGCCGACCGATGTGTCGGCGCGCTCGTTTACGATCCGGAGTCGCGCCGCCCGCAGGTGTTCTGGGCCGACGCGATCGTGCTCGCCACGGGCGGTTGCGGTCAGGCGTATCGCGTTACGACCAACCCTTTGATCGCGACGGGCGACGGAGTCGCTGCGGCATGGCGCGCAGGTGCCGACATCGCCGATCTCGAGTTCGTGCAGTTCCACCCCACGGCTCTGGACTCCGCGTCGAGCCCCAAGTTCCTCATCACCGAGGCACTGCGTGGTGACGGGGCGTATCTGCTCGACTGTGACGAGGAACGATTCATGGTCGGTGTCCATCCGCTGGCTGAGCTTGCGCCGCGTGATGTGGTGAGTCGTGAGATCGAGAAGGTGATGGCTCGCTGCGGTCGTCCGTTCGTCTGGCTCGATGCTCGACATCTTGGCGAGGAGCATCTCCGGGTGAGGTTCCCCAATATCTGGGAGACCTGTCTGGAGGCCGGGTTCGATCTCTCTCGCGAACTCGTACCGGTCGCTCCTGCTGCGCACTACATGATCGGCGGCGTCCACGTCGATGTCGACGGGCGCACATCGCTTGCGGGGCTTTATGCCGCTGGTGAGGTGACCGCTTCTGGGCTGCACGGCGCCAACAGGCTCGCGAGTAATTCGCTGCTCGAGGGACTCGTGTTCTCTCGGCGCATCGTGCGGGCCCTGCAAGTCGAGCCGAGCGTCCCTCGGCCATCACGCGTGGTGTCGGGGCCTAGCGAGACGTCGGCTGCGTTCACGAGCGTCAAGGCCATGGAGGCGCTGCAAACGACCATGAGCCAGTTCGTGGGCATGACGCGATCCCGGGGGAGTCTTAGAGAGGCAGCGGTCGTTCTGGACGGGTTGACCCGGCTGTTGGACGTGAGCTTCCATCGACCACATGAGCTTGAGCTGCAGAATCTCGTGACGGTGGCATCGCTCATCACGCGTGCCGCTTGGATGCGCGATGAGACACGCGGAACGCACAGTCGCATGGATTACCCTGAGCGCGATGATGATTCGTGGAGCGGGCACCTGCTGTGGCGTCGCGGTGCGAAGCCGCGTTTCGTGCCGATTGGATCTTCGGGGGAAGGCCTCGAGCGATGACTGAGATCCTAGATGATTCGGTACGTCCACTGCGCATGCCCGACGCGACCGATCTGATCGCCCGCACACTTGCCGAGGATCTGGGCGTGACGTCCTCGCGGCTGCTCGACAGGGTCGCGCATGACGTTGACCTGCTCATGCGTGATGCGACGACCTCCGCAGTCGTGCCTCCCGGTGCATGGTTCTCCGGTGTCGTGAGGGCGCGCGAGGCATGTACCGTGTGCGGCTTGCCCGTGGTCGCGCAGACATGGTTGCTGCTGGGCGAAGCCGCGGGGTTCGAGGATCCGGTGGAGTTCCATCCGCTCGTGGCCGAAGGCTCGAGAGTGGAGGCCGGTACCGCCGTCGGCGAGGTCGAGGGCCCGGCATGGACGGTGCTCGCAGGAGAGCGCAGCGCGCTCGATCTACTCATGATCCTCTCGGGTATAGCGACAGTGACGGCGAAGTGGCAGGCCGAAGCTGGGCCTGATCTGAAGGTCGTGGACACGCGCAAGACGCTTCCCGGGCTGCGTGAACTCAGCAAGTACGCGGTCATGGTCGGCGGTGGCACCAATCACCGTAAGGGCCTATGGGACATGGTGCTCGTCAAAGACAATCACATTCGACATGCCGGTGGCATCTCTGCTGCGGTGATCGCTGCACGCGACGCGTTTCTCGGACTTGAGATCGAGGTCGAGGCCGACACAGTCGAGCAGGCACGTGAGGCTGCGGCTGCGGGTGCCGACTTCGTGCTTCTGGACAACATGGATGACGAAATGACGGCTCAAGCCGTGAAAGCCGTACGTGAGATCGCGGAGCGCGGAGGTCGTGCTGTTTCGACCGAGGCGAGTGGCGGGATCACCTTCGATCGGCTCAGCGGTCTCGCTCTCACAGGTGTCGATCGGGTGTCGACCAGCGCATTGACCCTTGCGCAGCCTGTCGACTTCGGTTTGGATGAGGTTGACGGTTAACGCGGCTCGCTTCTGTGAGTCCAGGTGGGGAACGGGGATCCATGCGGCCCGACAGACTCCAGAATCTACGTGATGCACAGCGTGTCGCGGCGAAGACGTTCCTGAGCTTCCCGGTGGCTATCGCAGCTCTCGGCAGTGGCTTCGCCGGCTTCACGAATCCGGTCATATAGATGGGAGCTGTAACCGGTATATGGCTCGTCGACTGGTTCCTGAGTCTTCTGGATGACTGGGGCTATCTCGTGACCGTGGGGGCGACGATCATCGAGAACCTCTTCGTCATCGGATCGTTCACGCCAGGGGAGACGGTCGTCATGGCCGCCGCTTTCGTTTCGAGCAAGGGTAATCTCGTGCT
>DFBG01000130.1:6922-10403 GCA_002367305.1 Actinobacteria bacterium UBA3086
GGTTCTGAGACCGTCCTCGTCGCCCGGTTTGCAGCCGGTGCCAAGAACTTCGTGCCGGTCATCGCCGGAGTTTCGCGCATGCACCTGGGATGGTTCGAGGGATATACGGTGCTCGGTGCCATGCTCTACACCTCGATCATGTGTGTGATCGGTTACTTCCTGGGCGAGAACTTCGATCTCGCGATCAAGATTGCAACCCGATTGGGCTACGTGGGCACGGCATTGTTCGTTCTGCTGTTCGCATTCCTGCTGTTCGGCGGGCGCGAGCTCAGTCGGAAGCGTGTTGAGCGGGTCGTACGTGACGTTCCCGAGACCGGTCAGGACGATATCGTCGAGAATGCCACGAAGAGCGTGTCCCCAACTGGCGACGGCGAGGCGGCACAGGAGTGAGCCGACGCGATGACGTGCTGTCAGCCCTGCGTGCGGGTGGCCCGGTGTCGGGCGAGACTCTCGCGCATGAGTTGGGTGTGAGCCGAGCGGCGGTGGCCAAGCATGTTTCCGTCCTGCGCGAACTGGGTTACTCGATCGACGCGGAGCCTGGAGCCGGATACTGGCTTCGAGGAGCTCCCGATGCGCCGCTTCCCGAGGAGGTGCGCCCACTGCTCATATCGAGTCGCTGGAGTGCGCTCACCGGTGGCGGAGCGACCGGTTCCACCAACGATGACTGCAAACGACTCGCCCGGGCGGGAGCGGCTGTCGGCACCGTGGTCCTGGCTGCTGCGCAGTCTGCGGGTCGCGGACGAATGGGACGCACGTGGGAGTCGCCCGAGGGCGGCGTGTATCTCTCTGCCTTGATCCGACCGACCATCTCACCGGCCGAGGCGCCACCGCTGGCCCTCGCAGCCGCTCTGGGGGTTGCAGCGGGATTGGCGACCCTCGGCGTAGAAGCGGGTGTGAAGTGGCCTAACGACGTGCAGGATGCACGGGGACGCAAGCTTGCAGGCGTGCTGCTTGAGATCTCCGCGGAAGCCGACGCTTTGGAGTGGGCGGTCATCGGCGTTGGGCTGAATGTTCTGCGTCCGTCAGATCCACCTCCTGGCGCGGGCTATGTGAGCGATTCTGTGTCGGACGTGACTCGCGCGCGTGTTGCGGCTGCGGTACTGGACGGTCTGGCGCTTGCACTCGACCGGTTCGATGCGGGGGGATTCCAGGTGCTACGTGCGGACTTCCAATCGCGTGCCATCCTCACCGGACGAAGCGTTGTCGTCTCTGACATGCATGGCTCCGTGCGTCATGAGGGAGTTGTCCAGGGTGTTGACACTCAGGGACGGTTGATCTTGGAGACGGACACAGGCGAGGTGACGGTCTCTGCTGGTGAGGTCACCCTGAGAAGTCACGCAGGAGAGGATCCTCGATGAGCCCCGACTTCCGACCGCGTGGGATAGGTGCGATAGCTGACGGAGCGATCGAACTCTATCGAGCGAACTTTCGCACGATCGCGCTCTCGTCGTTCATCATCTTGTTCCCGTTCGCGCTCGCGGTGGGACTTTTTCAGACGTTCTATCTCAGGGGGATCCTGGAGTTCATCGGTTCGATCGAGCAGATGACGAAATCGCAGTCCGCGGGAGGGAATCCTTTCGGATCGATCTCGCTCCTGAGTTTGCTGTCCACGCCGGTGACCTATCTCTTTGCGTTCGCCAAGGCGTACTTCGCGAGTGCGCTCTACAACGCCGCGCCCGCCATGCTCCACGGAGAGCGAGTGGGTCTGCGTGAGTTCATCACGGGGGGCCGCCGTCGGCTGCTGGCGTTCGTGCTGGCGGCAGTGGCCGCGTATATCGTCACTCAGGTCGGCTACATGCTGCTGCTCGTGCCCGGCATCATCCTCTACGTGCGGCTCTCTCTCGCGGCGTTGACCTCGGTGACCGAGGATGTGAACGTGGATGTGGCGTTCCGGAGATCTTGGACGCTGACGCAGGGGTCGTTCTGGCGGATCGCCGGTTTCATCATCGCCGTCGGCTTGTTGACCTACGCTCTTGAGAGCGTGGTGAACTCGCCGGCGATCATCCGACAGATATGGGACAGCGCGCAGAACCCGAATGCGGTGTTCGCTGAGGTCTCGGTGTGGTGGAAGACGGCGGAAGGCCTGCTCACGGGGGCGGCGGTCTCCCTGGTGACACCGTTCGTGTACCTCTGTTGGTATGGCCTGTATCTCGATCTCAGGGCCAGACGTGATGGTATGGATCTTCACGCCCGCGCACTGGATCTCGTCAGCGGATCGTGAGCCCGTTCTCGACATCCAGCGCTACTCGGGGTTCGTATCGCTCGCAGTGGGCGGTCGTTACATTAATCATCGCCGCGATCTGTTTCGTGTTCCTGGCGCCGACGCCCGCGCTGGCCGCTGACGTCGCGGACTACACGCGCCGTGTGGACGAGGCGATCACGATCGCGGAGGCGGCGGATGCCCCCGAGCTCTCTGTCCGAGAAGCGCTCGACGTTGCCATTGACGTGAACACGCTGCTGCCGTCCGGGGAGACGGTGACGCTCGACGGTGAGCCGATCCACGTGGATCAGTCGGTGGTCAGGAGTTTCGTGGCGCGGTTGGACACCGGTCGTACTCCGGAGAATCGCGCTGCCCTGGTCCGCGAGCTCGAGGCGCATCTGTATTCGCTCCGGGCGTCTTTGGGCACGCAGGGAGATGTCGTCTCCGAGGACCCGGCGGCGTTGGATCGGTTGCTGGGAGCACGTGCCCAGGAGCCGAATTCCTCGATCCAAGAGTGGTTCGCCGGTCTCGTCGATCGGCTGATCGAATGGCTACAGGGCTGGTGGGAGCCTGCGACGTCGAGCACCGGGTTCGCCCGTCTGGGGATGATCATCCGGATCGTGATCTCGGCGATCCTGGTCGTGCTGCTTGCATGGGTGGTGAGTCTCGCCTGGAAGTGGAGCCGACGTTCACTCGCCAAGCGGGATGTCGCGAGTGCAGCTGTGGCGGAGCCCGTGGTGGCTGCTGCGCAGGACCTGCCGCCCGATGCGCGCGCATATGCGGAGGCTCTTGCAGCCGCGGGTGACGAGCGAGGGGCCGTGCGGGCTCTGTTCGGGGGCGCCGCACGCAGTCTGGTGGATGCCGGTGCGATCGTGCAGACACGTACGCGCACAAACGCGGAGCTCATCGCTGATCTGACCGAGAGTCGCGTCGCCCTGTCGGCTCTGCCTCGGTTGATCGAACTCTCAGGCGCGTTCGAGCGTGCATGGTACGGACACCAGGAACCGGGTGAGTCGGGCTGGCGTTCGGCTCTCGACTGCTTCGATGCCGTGATCCGGTCGCTCGCGGGCGGTGATGCATCGTGAGGCTTCGTCGCATGATCCGATCGATCGATCCGACCGTCGCAGGGCTCATCGTCGCCGGGCTGTTGCTCGCCAGCGCATACGCTTGGGTCGTGGCGGCATCGCAGGACTTCTACTTTGTGGACGCTCCGCCGGGCTCGGTATTCTCACCTGCCGACGAGGGACTGCAGGTTCTCTACAACTATCTGGACGAGCTCGA
>DFBG01000067.1:0-140 GCA_002367305.1 Actinobacteria bacterium UBA3086
GGCGCACCCAAACTCAAGGGCAAGGGCCGCGGCGATCTCAAGGTGAGGACGCACATCGTGGTCCCCACGGGGCTGTCGGCAAAGGAGAAGGAACTGCTCAAGCAGTTCGCAGAGTCGCACAGCGAGGATATTCGCGCACA
>DFBG01000067.1:263-2912 GCA_002367305.1 Actinobacteria bacterium UBA3086
CTCTACTCGGAAGCAGACATCGATCGCCTCCGCCTGATCCAAAGGCTCACTCAGGAGGAGGGCGTCAACCTCGCAGGCGTCATGCGCATCATCGAGCTTGAAATTGAGAAGGAACGTGTTGAGGCGGAGCTTGAAAGCACTCGCTCGGAGCTTACACGCACGGAGTGCCAACTGGCCGACGAGATACAGAAGCTGCGTGAATCTATGGGCGGCAGTCTGGTGCACGTGCCGGGCGGCCGCACGATTCGCAGATACGAGAGGTAGGAACACAATGGGCGATCGAAGGAACGCAGCCGTACGCTGGCTTGAGAGCGTGCGCAACAAGGAGATCTCGGGCGGTCCTGGTTGACAGTTCGTCGCCTGGGTGTGGTCACGCCTGTTCAAGAACCGAACGGCTCCTGCTTGAAGCATGAAGCACTAGCGTCCGGTCGGACGTAACGGAGGTAACGAGATGAGACTCGACAAACTCACCATCAAGGCCCAAGAGGCGCTCGAGGCCGCGCACGGAATCGCGGACGATGCCTCATCCCAGGTCATTGAGCCGGAGCACTTGCTCAAAGCGCTCATCGACCAGGCCGAAGGCATCGTGCGGCCGATCTTGCAGAAGGTTGGCGCTGACCCCGACACGCTCGATACAGAGCTCTCCTCGGCGATCCAAGCGATGCCCAAGGTCAGTGGCGGCGCCCAGACGCAGGTGGGAGTCGGCCCGCGGCTCAACACGGTGCTGAACGGCGCGTTCAAGCATGCCGAGAAGCTCAAGGATGCGTACGTCTCCACCGAGCATCTACTGGTGGCGATAGCGGATGATTCAGGCGAGGCGGGCAGGCTGCTCGGCGGTGCGGGAGTGACTGCCGCGCGAGTGCTCGAGGCGCTGACTGAGTTGCGCGCGGGCGCTACGGTGACCGACCAGAACCCCGAGGCGCAGTTCCAGGCCCTTGAGCGGTTCAGTCGCAATCTCACTCAGGCGGCGCGGGACGGCAAGCTCGACCCGGTCATTGGCCGCAACGACGAGATCCGTCGTGTGATCCAGGTGTTGTCGCGTCGGACCAAGAACAATCCGGTGCTCATAGGGGAGCCGGGAACGGGCAAGACGGCGATCGTCGAGGGGCTCGCGCAGCGCATCGTGGACGGTGACGTGCCGAGCTCGCTCAAGGACAAGGATCTCGTGTCGCTCGACCTGGGCTCCATGATCGCCGGGGCCAAGTATCGCGGCGAGTTTGAGGATCGGCTCAAGGCCGTCCTGCGCGAGGTGGAGCAGGCCGAGGGTCGGCTGGTGCTCTTCATCGACGAGCTGCACACCATTGTGGGAGCCGGAGCATCCGAGGGCTCTCTGGACGCGAGTAACATGCTCAAGCCGGCACTGTCACGCGGCGAGTTGCATGCCATTGGTGCGACCACGCTTGACGAGTACCGCGAGCACATAGAGAAGGATGCGGCGCTGGAGCGCAGGTTCCAGCCGGTGTTCGTCGGCGAGCCTTCGCCTGAGGATACGATCGCGATTCTTCGTGGACTCAAGGAGAAGTACGAGGTGCACCACGGCGTGCGCATCACCGACGGCGCGATCGTCGCCGCCGCAACGCTGTCGGACCGCTACATCTCTGACCGTTTTCTGCCCGACAAGGCCATCGATCTCATCGACGAGGCCGCTTCACGCCTGCGTATTGAGATTGATTCGATGCCGACGGAGATCGACGTGATCGACCGTCAGCTGCGCCAGCTGCAGATCGAGGAGGCCGCGCTGGTCAAGGAGACCGACGAGGCCAGTGCCGAGCGACTTGAGGCGCTGCGTGGGGAGATGGCCGGGATATCCGAGAAGCTCTCCGGCCTCAAGGCTCGCTGGCAGTCCGAGAAGGACGTCATCTCCGGCGTGCAGCGTTATAACGCTGAGCTCGACGAGGCTCGCGTGGATGCCGAGCGCGCCGAGCGCGACGGCGATCTGGAGCGTGCGGCTGAGATCCGTTACGGGCGGATTCCTGAGCTCGAGTCTCAACTGGTGCAGGCCGCCGATGAGCTCGCCAAGCTACAGGCGGGCGACGCGATGCTCAAAGAAGAGGTCACCGACGAGGAGATCGCTGAGGTTGTGTCGGCGTGGACGGGTGTGCCGGTGAGCCGCCTGGTCGAAGGCGAGATGACCAAGCTCGCGAATCTGGAAGAGCTTCTGCACAAGCGTGTCGTCGGCCAGGATGAGGCCGTGAGTGCGGTCTCGTCGGCGATTCGACGGAGTCGTGCGGGACTGTCGGATCCGGATCGGCCCATAGGGTCGTTCATCTTCATGGGGCCGACCGGCGTGGGCAAGACCGAACTCGCCAAGGCGCTCGCGGAGTACCTGTTCGACGACGAGCGCAACATGGTGCGCATCGACATGAGCGAGTACATGGAGAAGTTCAGCGTGCAGCGTCTGATCGGCGCCCCTCCCGGCTACGTGGGCTACGAGGAGGGCGGTCAGCTGACCGAGGCGGTGCGGCGTAGGCCGTACAGCGTGCTGTTGCTCGATGAGATCGAGAAGGCGCACCCGGACGTGTTCGGCGTGCTGCTGCAGGTGCTCGACGATGGGCGTCTGACCGACGGTCAGGGCCGGACGGTGAGCTTTCGCAACACCATCGTGATCATGACGAGCAATGTGGGCTCGCAGTTCATTCAGGAGTTCGC
>DFBG01000067.1:2947-4270 GCA_002367305.1 Actinobacteria bacterium UBA3086
ATCGATGACCTCGTGGTATTCCACTCGCTGTCACTGGAGCAGATCGGCGTCATTGTCGAGCTGCAGCTCGAGATCGTGCGGGCGCGCCTTGCTGAGCGCAAGATCGATCTTGTGGTCACACCGACGGCAGTGGAGCGCGTGGCGATGGAGGGCTTCGATCCCGTCTATGGCGCGCGTCCGCTGAAGCGCGTGATCCAGCGTGAGATCGTGGACCGAGTGGCCAAGGCGCTCATCTCCGGTGGTGTGCTCGAAGGCGATACCGTCACGGTCGATGTTGTGGGGGACGCGCTCGCATTGGCGTGATCGGTCTCTAGCGAGCGTGCGTGCGGGGCCCTAGGAGATGGTAGCGGGCGCAGCCTTCTCTTTCGCGTTGCGAGCCAAACTCCATGCAATGGGTATCGCTAGGCTTGAGAACGCGGCCGCCGTGAGTCCGGGAGACCAAACAGGTGCCCGTTCAATCAGCAGGCCTGCGATTATCGGTGTCGGAATCCGCGTGAAGCTCTGGATCGACATCTGCAGACCCATGATGCCGCCGACCTCGTCACGGTCCACGCTCTTGGAGAGCGCGCTGGTCATGATGGTGTTGCTCACGGCGAGGCCGACGGATAGCGCAGGCATGAGAAGCAAGAGCAGGGGTATGTTTGGCACGAAGCCCCATATCGCCAGTGCGATACCTGCCAGTGAGATCGAGCCCAGGATGAGCTTTTCGTCACTGAACCTCGCAGTGAGCTTGCCGATCAGGAACGCTTGGACCAGAACGCTCAGGATGCCGATGTAGCCGAGCAGCAGTCCGTTCGTTCGTGCCGAGAGGCTGAGAGCGGCGATCGCCCACAACACGAAGCCTGTTTCGAATATTCCGTATGCCATGCCGGTGGAGAGCCTCATCCAGAGCAGGCGCCCCACCCGTGGGTGCGCGAACGTCGCTCGGAGGGCGTTGAAGTCGATGCTGCTGTGTCGCTTCTTGGCGAGCCGAGCCTTGTTTTCGTCAGTGAGTGACTCGGGCAGAAAGAACTTCACGAGTCCCATGTTGATCACGGCGAGGATCGCCCCAGCCCATGCGGGCGCGGCGTAGCTGATGTCAGAGAGCAACCCTCCGCTCACCGGGCCCAGGATGAAGCCGAGTCCGAAGGCTGCGCCGATCATGCCCAGCGCCTTGCCGCGAGATTCCTCATCGGTCACGTCGGCGATGTAGGCTTGCGCCACGCTGATGTTTCCGCCGGTGATGCCGTCGATGAAGCGGCTGACGAAGAGGATGGGGAGAACGCGCGCTACGGCGAGCACCACGAATCCGAAGGCCGTACCGGCGATGCTCGCCAGCAGAAC
>DFBG01000072.1:0-4643 GCA_002367305.1 Actinobacteria bacterium UBA3086
AGGAAACCGAGATGCGCCGCACCCCTGACGGCTCCGCCGCCTAGCGCGAAACCGATCTTGGGCCGAGCGCAACACTCCATCGCCTGAGCAACCATGTACATCCCTTCGATACCCGCGAGAAACCGCTCTCAGTGTAGCCCTTGGAAGATTCGAGGTGGGATCCACCGCCATCGCCCTCGTCAAGGCCGACAGTGTGATGCTCGCAACCGACTAGAACTACCCGATTCTTGCGCTCCCCGCGGGCTTCACGGTTCCTAGGTATTGCCCTATCGGTAGAAGTGGCCGAATATCAACAGCATATGCACGTGTCTGCATGCCCAGGGGGGCGAGTCGAGTGTCAGACTCCTACCAGGAGCCAATTCTCGAGTTCTTCGAAGTTCTCGATACGCTGCGTGCCGAGGAGCCGACGGGGTTCAGCCCGGACTCCCCTGCGGGGATGGAGATCGCCGCCTACCCCAAGCCACAGCCTGTCCTCACCGCGTACTCGTACGGGATCATGGCGTTGGCATCGGCGCGTGATCACTTGGAGGCCGTCGACCTTATCGTTCGGCTGGGGCAGCCCTCCGTCGCTCACTGGACGAGCCTCCGCGGGCTCGTAGAAGCTGCCACCACGGCATCCTGGATCCTGGAACCCGGAATCACCACGCATGAGCGCGTCAGCCGAAGCCTCGCGCTCCGGTTCACCACCCTCTCCCAACAACATCGTATCGCCGCGGACCTCTGCAACACCGACGAGGTCGCCCTCATCGATCAGAAGCTGGACGAGATCGAGGCGGACGCCGAGTCACTCGGTTTCGCGCCCATTCGCAACAAGAAGGGTGTGCGCTACGGGATCGGCCAACGCAAACCATCGATCGCGACACTGGCAGACGAACAGTTCGACCTGCTGAACGTGTATCGCTTTCTCTCCAGCGTCGCCCACTGCGACTCCGCCATCATCGCCAACCTCGGTTTCGCGCAGGTCTCCAGCCCGGACGGCGCCGAAGCGGTCGTGAAACGAACCGTATCGGCCGACCAACTCGAGGTACTTCTCGCCAACGCTGCCATGCTGTATGCGCAACCATACTGGAGCTACGTGATCCAGCTGGGTCTGGACCGGCGGACCTCCGCAGACGCACTGGAGCACCTCTACACCCAGCTCAGCCTCGCCGATTCCAACGAGGTCAGATTCTGGCGAACCGCTGACGAAGCCGATGAGGAACGGGGCTGAACCGCATGGCCGAGTTCACACGAGACGAGGCGCTCGCGTTCATCGAAGCGATGCGGCTGACCCTCACCGGCAAGGTCGGCTTCAAGTGGCTCGTGGAGAAGCTCTCCGGCCTCTCCGGTTACATCGAATCGTTGAGCGCCGAGAACACCCGACTCAACGCGTATCTCGACGCGTCCGGCACCCGAGCCGACTACGACGCGTACGACGTGCGCATCCTAGAGGCCACTGCCTCCGATCTGCCCGACGTGCTGGCGGTAGAGCGCGCCGCGTTCAACGAGGACTCCGAAGCGGAGCTGGTGGAGGCTCTTCTGAACGATCCCACCGCACAGCCCCTGCTCTCCCTCGTGGCGCGACAAGGCGACATCGCCGTCGGCCACATCCTGTTCACCGCAGCTCAGCTGAAGGAGTCTCCCCGCGACCTGTCGATCGCGCTCCTCGCCCCGCTGGCGATCGTGCCCGACGCGCAGCGACAAGGGCTCGGCGGCCAGCTGATCGCGCGGGGCCTCGAACTCCTCGCAGAATCGGGAGTCGACCTGGTCTTCGTGTTGGGACACCCGGAGTACTACCCGCGTCATGGATTTGAGCCCGCCGGCCGTCTCGGACTCACGGCGCCCTACCCCATACCGGAGAAAGACGCGGGCGCCTGGATGGTTCAGGAACTACGACCGGGGATTCTGGGCACAGTCAGTGGGACCGTTGCTATCGCCGATGCACTCGATCGGCCGGAGTACTGGCGGGAATAGTCAGCCGACGGGATGCGCCCGAGGCACGGCAGTGGAGGAGCGGCACATGAACATACAGGTTCACTCCGCCAGCGTGGCCGACTTGGAGGACCTGCAGCAGTTCGCCACCACACTGTTCGCTGAGGCTCCGCCCGGTATCTATCGGCGATCCGCTCCCACCATGCAGGAAGAGTACGAATTCATAGCCTCGCGAGTCACGCCGAAGAACTCGACGCTGCTGATTGCACGCCTCGACGGCCGCGTCGTCGGCCTTCTGGATTTCCTGGGCGGAACACTGGCCGAGGAGGCCCATACGGGCACGTTTGGGATATCCGTCGACAGGGCCTACCGAGGTCTCGGCATCGGTACCCAACTCATAGAGGAACTCATGTTGTGGGCACTTGCGAGCGGCATTCGGCGTGTCGAGGTGCGTGCTTGGGCCAACAACCCCGGGGCCATTCGCCTGTACGAGAGCCTCGGCTTCAACCGTGAGGGAATCCTGCGCGACGCCATTCTCACCGACGACACATACGTGGACGTCGTTCTTCTCTCGTATCTGTTGGATGCCAGCCCACATCGCTAGTGCTGCACTCGTCGCACGACTCTCGCGGCGGAAAGCGTTAGCATGGTGGCGTGACGGGGGTCTTTGCCTCGCGCATTTCTATATCAACCAGAGACATGGAGCGAAATTGAGTACTCTTCCCAACTGCCCGGAATGCAACTCCGAATACACCTACGAAGACGGTCACCTTCTCGTCTGCCCCGAATGCGCTCACGAATGGTCACCTACCGCTGCTGCAGATGACGAGCAGGCACGCGTGATCCGCGACGCCAACGGCAACGTGTTGAGCGACGGCGACGCCGTCACCGTCATCAAGGATCTCAAGGTGAAGGGCTCGTCGTCGGTGGTCAAAGTGGGCACCAAGGTGCGCAACATCCGCCTTGTAGATGGCGACCACGACATCGACTGCAAGATCGACGGCATCGGCCCCATGTCCCTCAAGTCAGAATTCGTGAAGAAGGCGTAGTCCGTCCCCCACACAAAGGGAGTTTCCCATGAGTGAGAGCACCGGATCCGGTCAGACCCAGAGTACCCAGTCGGCCGGCTGGCTGTCCGACCCCACCGGCCGCCACGAATCCCGCTACTGGGACGGCATGGCCTGGACCCGGCATGTGGCCGACAACGGAGTGGTCTCAGTCGAGGATGACGGCACAACGATCGAACCCGTGGAGGTCCCGGAGTTCAAGGAATGCCCGGAGTGCTTCTCGCAGATCGACGGACGCGCCTCCGTGTGCCCCAACTGCAACGAACGGATCATGGGCTCCCGCTGCCCAGCCTGCCTGGCGATGAACTCAGAGGGCGCCAGGCTGTGTCGATGGTGCGGCACCAAACTCGCCACAGCATCGGCCACCCGCAAGCTCTCGGCATTCACGATCAAGGCCGACGCCATCGGAGCCCTCCTCATCAATCACAGCTTCCATCCGCAGGTCGCCGCATTCACTCAGGACAAGATCGTCATCACCACCTACGGCTTCTTCGGTCTGACGTCGAGCGACGAGGAGATTCCCTGGGAGAAGGTCGCCGGATTCAAGCACCACTCCGGACTCATCTGGGACCAAGTGCAGATTGAGACGCGCGGTCAGTCCTCGGCAGTGATCAGCTGTCTGTCGAGACAGGATGGCGAGCGCATCAAGCAGGTCATGCAGGGGCTGGAGCAGTAGCCGAATGACGAGCATCGACAGCGCACCGGCCCGCGGGACGCTCCTGTGGTGGACCTTGGTGACCGAGGGCGCGCTCCTGATCGTGGCGCTCGGCCTCATGTGGTGGTCCGATCTCATACCGACGATCGACCCGGATCTCGTTTCGATTGGAGCGGGGCTCCTGTTCGGCGTCGTGGCGGCTGCACTGGCAGTCGGACTCGCGAACACGGCGGGCCCCGGTTTTCGTCGCATTCGCCAGGATTTCGATCTCATGATCGGACTCTTCTCCAACCTGAGACTGATCGATCTCGCCCTGATATCGGTGCTGGCCGGCGTGTGCGAGGAGGCCCTCTTCAGGGGCTTCATCCAGACATGGATCGGAACATGGACGAGCCCTGTTCTCGCAATAGCGGGAGCCGCGGTAATCTTCGGTCTCACCCATGCCATCTCGCGTCCCTACGTGGTGTTCGTGACGATATTGGGAGCCGCACTCGGCCTCTTGTACCACCTCACCGGCAGCCTGGTCTCCGTGATGCTCGCCCACGCTGTATACGACCTTATCGCGCTGTCCTGGGGTATGCGAGTGCCGCAGCCGCGCGCAAAGCAGTCCGTCGCGGATTAACGTATTCTGAGACACAGACAACACACTGGCCGACCGGGGTTGTGCCGAACCCGACCGACAACAAGGGGATTCCCATGGATTGGTACCTGCAGGTTCTGAAGAACTACGCCACGTTCAGCGGACGCGCACGTCGCCAGGAGTACTGGAACTTTGTACTCTGGAACATCGTCATCGGCTTCGGCATCGGAATAGTCGTGGGAATCCTGAGCGCCTCGACGGGCATAGACCTCAGCTTCCTGGGCGGCCTCTACTCACTGGCAATAATGATCCCCTCTCTCGCCGTCGCAGTGCGCAGGCTGCATGACACCGACCGGAGCGGTCTCTGGATACTCCTCTCCCTCGTACCATTCGGAGCATTCGTCATCCTCTACTTCCTCATCCTCGATAG
>DFBG01000072.1:4713-5296 GCA_002367305.1 Actinobacteria bacterium UBA3086
TATGGTGCACAGCCAACCTACGGTGCGCCCGCAGCCCACGTAGCACCTGTCGCTGCGCAGCCCACGGTGCCCGCCGGATGGCTGGCGGATCCCACGGGACGTCACGAGTTCCGCTACTGGAACGCGACTGCGTGGACCGAGCATGTCTCCGACCAAGGCGTCGCATCGGTCGACCCTGTCTGAGACAACACAGTGAGAGCCACTCCATGAACCATATCGACCGTGACACCTGGGTGGCTCTCGACTTCGAGACCGCGACCGGCGGGCACGACTCGGCATGCTCGCTGGCGGTCGTGGTCGTTGAGAACGGCGACATCGTTGAGGCACGGGACTGGCTGATCCGGCCGCCGGGCAACAACTACAGCTACCACAACATCCAGGTTCACGGGATCCAACCGCATGACACTTGGGATGCCCCTAGCTATGACGCGCTCTACGCGGAAATCGAACCGTATCTCGAGAACCAGCATCTTCTGGCGCATTGGGCGCAGTTCGACATCTCGGTGATCAGAGCGCTCCATACGCGCTACGGCATTCCCCTACCCAGCGCGCATCACGTGTGCACGTGCGGCATGGCCCGCAA
>DFBG01000164.1 GCA_002367305.1 Actinobacteria bacterium UBA3086
GCCCGCCTTCCAACGCTCGTTCAACCGCTTGAGCATGAGCCCGGCGATCACGAAGGCGGCCACATAGGCCAGTCCGTACCAGTGCACGGAAAGCGGTCCCAAACGGAACAGGACCGGATCGATATCGGGATACGTCAGGTACGCCACCTACATCTCCTCGAGTCTCTTGATGCGGTCCTCCGTCGGCGGGTGCGTGTTGAAGAGCGAGTTGAACCCCTTGCGGTAGTCCTTGAGCGGGTTGTAGATGTAGAGCGACTCAGTCGCCTTGTTGGCGGCGCGCAGCTTGGTGGTGTCGCCGGAGATCTTGCGGAGCGCGCTCGCGAGTCCGTCCGGATACCGAGTGAGCAGGGCCGCATTGGCGTCGGCCAGATACTCCCGCTTACGCGAGATCGACATCTGGATCATGGTGGCGAACAGAGGCGAGAGGATCGCGAGCGCAACGCCGACGAGCGCGATGACCGCACCGATCTGCCCTCCACCGCTGTCGTTGCTACGACGCCTGCCGCCGCCCCACCAGAACGAGTGCACCATCCAGTCGGAGAGCAGCACCACCGTGCCGGCGAGCACCGCCGCCATGGTCTGCACCAGCGTGTCGTAGTTCTTGATGTGCGAGAGCTCGTGCGCGATGACGCCCTCGAGCTCGAGACGATCCAGCTTGGCCACGAGCCCGGTGGTGACCGCTATCGCCGCATTCTCCGGATTGCGCCCGGTGGCGAACGCGTTAGGCGCCGGGTCGTCAATGACGTATGCGCGCGGCATGGGCAGACCGGCAGCGATCGAGAGTCCCTCGACCGTGTTCACGATGTAGGGCTCGGTCGCCTTGTCCACGGGACGCGCATGGCTCATGGAGAGCACGATCTTGTCGGAATACCAGTACGAACCCCAGGTCATAGCGAACGCCACCACGGCCGCGATGATCAGCCCGCCTATGCCAAAGTCGGTCGCGTATCCGAACACCGTGCCCACGGCGAGCACGAGCAGGATGAACACTCCCATGAGGAGCACGGTCTTCCACTTGTTCGCAGCCATCTGGTCGTACATCGTATGGAACCTCCGACGCGGAAGCGTCTTCATGACGCACGACGCGGCCCTTCAGTCAGGCCGCGCCATGGTCGATTCTCGTATGATCGGTGACGCTAGAACTTGACCTGCGGGTTCTCCTTGGCGGCCTCTTCGATCTCAAAGAGGTCCTCCTTGGTGAAGCCGAACATGCCAGCGAGCAGGTTGTTGGGGAACGTCTCGATCGAGATGTTGTAGCTCATGACCGAGTCGTTGTAGAACTGACGCGAGTAGGCGATCTTGGACTCTGTGCCCGAGAGCTCCTCCTGCAACATCATGAAGTTCTGATTCGCCTTGAGATCGGGATACGCCTCAGACACGGCGAACAGACTCTTGAGAGCGCCCGAAAGCATGTTCTCTGCTTCGCCCTGAGCCTTGGCACCCTGTGCACCCATGGCCATGTTGCGAGCCTGTGTGACCTTCTCAAAGGTCCCGGACTCATGCGTCGCATAACCCTTGACCGTCTCGACCAAGTTGGGAATCAGGTCGTAGCGGCGCTTGAGTTGAACGTCGATCTGCGCCCACGCGTTCTTGACGCGGTTACGCAGGACGACCAACCGGTTGTAGATTGCGATGAGCACGCCCGCGAGAACAAGGAAGATAACTCCCACAGCGCCTATACAGATCATAAAATCCATAGTTGAGTCCTCCCCTCGGTCTTCTGCCGAGAAACGGGTCATCGCCCTGCGGCGACCGGATACCATGAGGTACACTCCCCACACCACAATGGTATCAGATGAGAGACACCTATGATTCCCATCAAGGACGAGAATCCCACCTCGGGATTCGCCTGGATCACCCTCATACTCCTACTCGCCAACATAGGCGTGTTCGCCTACGAGGCTTCGCTCCCCGCACCGGAGCTCAACGCGCTCATCGGCACGTGGGCGTTCGTGCCCGCACGATTCCTTGCCGAACCTCTGTCGCCCATGCAGTGGGCCACCGCCTTCTCGTCCATGTTCATGCACGGCGGCTGGCTGCATCTGGGCAGCAACATGCTCTATCTCTGGATCTTTGGCAACAACATCGAGGACCGAATGGGGGCCGTGCGCTTCGTGGCCTTCTACCTGGCGGCGGGCCTCGTGGCGATCGCCGCGCAGACACTCGCGGACACGAGTTCCGGAGTGCCGTTGCTGGGTGCGAGCGGGGCGATCGCAGGCGTACTGGGCGCGTATCTCATCCTCTACCCGCGCGCTCGTGTGCTCACGGTGATCCCGATCTTCTTCTTCATCGAGCTCGCAGCACTGCCGGCTGTCTTCGTGATCGGGTTCTGGTTCCTGACCCAGCTCATCCAGGGAGTGGCCTCCATCGCGCCCATGGCGACGGAGGGCGGCGTGGCGTGGTTCGCGCACCTAGGCGGATTCGCGGCCGGTCTGCTCGGCGCACTGCCGTTCGTGATCGCTGACGGGATCAAACGAGGCAAGAAGCGCTTCAACGCGACCTGGAAATAACGCGAGTCGACTCGGCGATACTCTGGGTTGCGCAGGCCAGAACTAGCCGCGCTGTTCGCCTATCTCGGCGAGGATGTCCTCGACGCAGTCCATTTCGGAGAGCTGCCGACGGAAGTACTCACAGTACGACTCAATGCGCGCGTCGTCCTCGACAGTGCGGGCGAAGAACTCAGGCGACTCGTCCTCGTTATCGATTTCAACGACGGCGTAGCCACCGGCTTCCTCGGCCAGCGCCTGCATGGCGGAGAGCAGGAAAGTGGGAATGCGCACGTAAGCAGAGACGTTCTCGCCACAACGAGGGCAAGAGAACACGACTTCTGCCTCCTCGGGATCGCGCAACACCACGCTGTCGATATCTTCGACTGCAACCTCGACGGGCCCATCGTTCGGGCATTGGATCATGAACCGCATCTTAATCGCCTCCCTTTGCATTCGCTGACTCACGTATATTGTACCGCGACCCGGAGCTCTCTACTCCCAGATACCGGACTGTACGCAAAATTCGCGCCACGCACAATGCATCGTGTCGGTCTCTTGCGCTAGAATCGCGCACATGCCTAATTCATCGACATCTGCGGTTGCGGCCGTAACGACCACGCCTTCACCCGATGTGAGAGCGCGTGTCCTACGCGGCATACGCCTAGGTATGCCCATTTTTCTGGGGTACCTGCCCGTAGGAATGGCGTTCGGCGTACTAGCCCGCACACTCGGCTTCACCGTTCTGCAGTCTGTGATCTGCTCCGCCACCGCACTCGCGGGCGCAGGACAGTTCATCGCGCTCAACATCATGAAGACCGGTGCTAGTGTCTTCGCCGTGCTCGCCGCCACCACGGTGGTCAACCTTCGCTACGTACTGTTCGCCGCAACACTCTCTCCCCACCTACGCAAGACACCCCTGCCGCTGCAGGCCGTGCTCGCCTATTCGCTCACCGACGAGACCTTCGCCATCAACATGGCGGATCAGCGTGCGGGCACCTCGACCGATGCCTCCATGGTCGGTGTCGGCCTCATCTCACTCATCGGCTGGGTCACGGGCACGCTCGTGGGTGCTACGCTCTCAGGCTTCATCGGCGATCCGACCTCATGGGGCCTCGACTTCGCCATGCCGGCCATGTTCGCGGCCCTCCTGATCGCACTCGCCGAGAATCGCCGACAGGCCCTCATCGGAGGCGTCGCCGGTGCGTTCGCACTCGCACTGCCTTTGCTGGAAGCCTCAGGCATCACGCTCGGCACCGGCTGGATCATCATCATCTCGTCCATGGTGGCCGCGACCATAGGGGCGGTGACCGACCGATGAGCTCCAACTACATCTGGGCAGCCATCGTCGGAATGTGGGTGGCCAACTTCGCCATCCGCTTCATTCCGGTCGCCGTAGTCTCGCGCATGGACCTTCCCGAGCCCGTCATGCGCTGGCTGCGCTACGTGCCGGTCTCGGTCATGGGGTCGCTCATAGCGTTGGAGGTTCTGCGCCCGGGCGGCGAGTATCAGGCTCCCTGGAACGGCGCGCACCTCCCGGCCGCACTCGTATCCATGGCAACGTACTACTACACCAAGAGTTTCATGGGGGCATCCGTCGCCGGAGTCGTCGCGTTCATCGTCCTCAGAGGGTTTATCGGTTAAACTGGACGCCCGTGCGCACCTCTGTCTGCTTCGTCGCGCGCGACACCGAGACGCCTTTCGTTCAAGGGAGACCTGCCGTGGCCCGCGTTCGCCCATTCCGCGCTTTCACGTACCCCCACACCTCTGTCGATATCACCGCTGTGACGGCACCTCCATATGACGTCATATCACCGGATATGCGCGAAGAGTTGCTTGCCCGCGACCCTCACAACGTAGTCGGACTCGAACTGCCCGAAGGCGCACACGATCCCGCAGTGCCCGGCAATCGCTATGAGACCGGTGCAGCACGCTGGAAGTCATGGCGCGAGAGCGGTGCGGTCGTTCAGGACGAGGAGCCCACCCTCTACGTCGTCGAGCAGCGCTACGAGCTGGGCGGCACCGCCATCAAGCGACGCGCGTTCATCGCCGAGGTCGGACTCGAGCCCTTCGACGCCGGCGTGGTGCTCCCCCACGAGCGCACGCTGCCCAAGGCGCTCGGCGATCGCTTCAACCTGACCCGCGCCTGCGCTGCCAACTTCAGCCAGGTCTTTGGCCTCTACAGCGATGCCGCTGGCGAGACCGATGAGCTCTTCGACCGAATCATGGCCACCGAGCCCGTTGCACGCGCCACCGACGATGACGGCGTTGAGACCGTGGTCTGGACCGCCGACGATCCTGCTGCAGCCGCCATTCTTGAAACTACCCTGGCCGACAAGAGCATCTTCATCGCCGACGGGCATCACCGCTACACCACCGCGCTGGCCTATCGCGACGAGCGTCGCGCCGCAGATGCCGAGGCTGGAATCACGCCCCAGGACCCGGCCTACGAATGGGTCATGATGGCGCTCGTGAACATGGACGACCCCAATCTCGTCGTTCTGCCGACACACCGCGTGGCCGACGCCCCCGGAGACTTCGATCCGGACGCCTTCTACGCCGCACTGGCCGTCAACTTCGATCTCACGGAACTCTCCGACGATCAAGCACACAACGCACTGGACGGACTTGATCGCCCGGCGTTCCTCATCAAGGATGCGACTGCCAAGGTGGTTCATCTCGCCGTGCTGCGGCAGGGTGCGGACCTGGACGCGATCATCACCAAGGATCACTCCATGTCATGGAAGGAACTCGACGTGGCGGTGCTGCTGGAGCTCGTGCTCGACCCGCTGCTGGACATCCACCCGGATCGCCCCGAGACCCTCGATCGCCTCTCATTCGTCAAGAACGCGCATGACGCGATGAAGGCGACCGCTGAGCACGACGTCGCGTTCATCCTGCGCGCCACGCGGATGGATCAGCTCCGCGCCGTGGCTCTCGCAGGCGACATGATGCCGCAGAAGTCCACATACTTCTATCCCAAGATGCTCTCGGGGGTCGTTCTGCGGGGTATGGAGTAGGCACGCTCGACCGGCGATACGCCGACGCCATCACATGAATCACAACGGCCGCCCGGGCACTCAGCTCTGGCGGCCGTTTCTTGTTGCCACACCCTCGACTGATATCCACGTCAGGCGCGGGCACACATCGCCCAATCGACACACGTCGCAGAGCGGCACCTTGGGGCGACACGTCTCACGTCCTATGAGCCAAGCGGGCAGATCCAGCGTACCGGGAGACTCCGGGCATGCGGCTTGTGCGGCAGCCTCTATCGCCTGCACTGAATCCTCGCACGCCAGCCCGGAACGAAGGAACACGCGACGGACCTGCACGTCGTAGGCCACCTGCCCACACTCGAGTCCCTGCAAAGGTACGCCAAAATGCCGCGCAAGGATCTCCGTGGCCATGACCGCCTTCTTGCGCCCAATGCCTGAGAATGCCGAAAGCCTCTCGGTCACCTCGACCACGTGCGATCCGGGTGCCCAGATGCGCGACGCGTCACCGTCCCACTCGTCCAGGAGCATGCGTGCAGCCGCGCTCACCCAACGGGGCAGCGTGTTCTTGAACCGATGCAGCATGGGTGGCTGACTGAATGCGGCCTGAACCGCGTCCGGTTCGCCAGCCAGCCGACGAAGGTCGAGATGGCCCAACCGCTCACGAAGCAGATACGGCCCGGCCCACGCTCGCTCCGCCGGAATCCCCTGCGTGAACAGCACGCCGATGAGAAACGCCTCGGGTGACTCCTTGAGCAGGCGATCCGCTTCGGGAATGTCGGTGAATGCGCCTCCAACCTGCGCAGCGCCGGACTCGGCCAACTCCTTGCCGTATGCGACGAGTTCTTGGGCGACCGACGATGGTGTCATTCAGGAGTTCCCGCTCTAGTAGCGCAGTGATTCCTTCTTGATCTTGTGGATGAGAACCTCGCGCTCCTCCGACGTGTACGCGGGACCAAGTGTGTCAAGCGCCTTGACCTCGGCACCCAGCCTGAGTCCACCGCCGATACGATGCAGTGCCCAGAGGGCACATGTAAGGGCGAGCGCATTGAAGATGTCCCGCACGAGCAAATAGAGGTCATCGAGCCCTGCGAAGTACTGGTCCTCGAACTGCATATGCATGAAGCGCCCCTCTCACGATTCCCTTCACAGGACGCGTCATTGCCGACGCGACCCCCTGCTGAGAATCGTTCCCAAACCAGAGCGGCACGAAGCGAGCGAGTCACTACTCCTGTATACGAGGTGCCCTCGTAAGGAAGAAGGCGCAGTGAAGACACTCCTCCTTGATCGCAACGGAGCGATCGACCGTCGGATCGAAGATGAGAGCCGGATCCCCCGTGACCTCACGTGTGGGGCGATCACAGTCCGCGAAGTTGCACTTGGTGGGGCAGCGATCATTGAATTTGGTGTGATGAAGGCACTCGGCCTGCATCTCTTCGTCGCACCCTCGCTGTTCCCAACACTTCGCCATGAGGTCTCCTCTTCAAAGATTCGCGAGCACTCTCGCGTAATTAGCAGTGCGCCTATGGTAGCAACTCCCGAGCCGACCCGATAGGATGGCTCCTTGTGAACAGGCAGGATGCGGACCATTGGGTGCGAACATTACACGAGGAGGTTTCAGATGACAGCTAGAAGCACGGGAACGGCATACGACTATGACACCGTGGTTGCTGGGGCGGGTCCTGCCGGCGTAATGGCAGCCATAGAAGCCTCTTCGCGAGGTTCGGTTCTACTGGTGGACGCATCTGCCCTGCCTCGCAACAAGAGTTGCGGCGGCATGCTCAACGAATACGCTCAATCATTCCTGGCCGCGCACGGCGACATGCCCGACCGGATCGTCCTTGATCCTTCCCACATACACTTTCGCTATGTCGACTGGGACCGCAGTATCAAGAAACCCACGGAACTGCGATTCCTGAATGTCGACCGAGCCCTGTTCGATGACTGGCTCGTGTCACTACTGCCCGACAATGTGGAAATCTCGGGTTCGACCGCGGTCAAGGGTCTACAACAGGATGCCGACGGCGTCACAGTGGATCTCAAAAATGGCGGTAAGCCCTATCAGGTGACCTGTCGCAACCTCATCGGTGCCGACGGCGCACGCTCAGGCGTACGCAGAGCTCTGGGGGTGGAGAACGTCTCCACCTACGTGACCCTGCAGGATTTCTGCACCCTCAAAGACGAGATCGAGCCCTACTTCGACTGTATCTACATGCGCGGCATCGGGGATTCCTACGCCTACTCCTACGTGATGCCCAAGGGCGAGACAGCCATCGTCGGCTCAGTCTATTACCCTCACACCAAGCGTCCCGCCGACAAGCAGAATCACACTCTCAACATACTCCGGAAGGAGATGCCCGCACTGGGCGATTCAGTCCGCCGAGAAGCGAGCGTCGCCCTGTACGTGAGAGCGACTGCAGATGTCGTGCCCGGGGTAGGTCGCGTGTTGCTCGCTGGTGAGGCCGGCGGCTTCATGTCCCCCACCTCAGGCGAAGGCATCTCCTACGCCATGAACACTGGTGTGCTTGCCGGTAAGGCAGTGGCCGAGAACGACCCAGCGGACGCAGTAGCTGCATATCGTCGCGCCACCGCACACGTGGGATCCAACATCTCGCGTAAGCTCAGGTGGCTGCCGTTCATGGAGTCGCGCGTGGGCAAGTACTTCGCCGGCTTCGTGCCGACTCCCATCGTGAGCAAGGTTACGAAAGGGCTCTAGCCCCGCGGTAACACCCAGTGCGACGCTACTCGAAGTTCTTGTAGCTCATGCTCGAGGTGACGTCTGTCTGCCCCTGATACTTGCTTCCCAGCCCCGGCGTGCCATAGGGGCGCTCGACCGGCGTGGTCATCTGGGTGAACGATATCTGCCCGACGGGCATCCCCGGAGTGAGCACGATCGGCAGATTCGCCACGTTGCTGAGCTCCAGCGTGAGCCGGCCATCCCAACCCGGGTCGACATAGCCCGCGGTCGAGTGGATCAGCAGGCCCAATCGCCCCAGCGAGGATTTCCCCTCAAGACGACCCACTATGTCGTCCGGCAGCGTGATCTTCTCAATCGTGGTGCCCAGGACGAATTCGCCGGGATGGAGCACGAAGGGCTCCTCGGTGCTGGCGTGTACGAGTTCCATAAGGCCGGCCTGCTCGCGTGTCGGATCGATGTAGGGATACCGCGAATTGCGGAATACCTGAAACCCGTTGCCCAGATGCAGGTCGATGCTCGAGGGCTGAATGTGATCCGGGTCGAACGGAATAACGCAGATGCGCCCCGCTAGGAGCGCCTCTTTGATCGAGCGATCGGATAAAACCACGCTGACGCCCCCTTCTTGAGTCGAACGCGGCCGCGCACCCGATGGGGCACGCGGCCGAGGATCATTACAGATCGAACAGCAAAGCTACGCGCACTTGCTGTAGCCGCAGGAGCGACAGACCATGCATCCGGATTCGTGCTCCACGACGCCCCCGCACTCGGGACATGCACCAGAGAGGTTGTCCAGATGGTCAGTGTTCTTGCTTACGCCTTTGACGGCCTCACCGGTCTCCATGAAGGTGAATGCGTGCTCCATGACGATGCCCACGGCGTCGGCGCAGGAGAGCACCTTGCCACCCTCTGTCCACGAGGGACTCGGGCAGCGAATGCCACGAAGGTGCTTCTGGATGGCCTCGGGATCTACGCCTGCACGCAGTGAGACGGAGATCATGCGAGACAGCGCCTCTGACTGCGACGACGCGCAACCGCCGGACTTGCCCATCTGGGTGAAGACCTCGCACATGCCATGCTCATCCCAGTTCACCGTGACGTAGAGGTTGCCACAGCCGGTCATGATCTTCTCGGTACGACCCTGCGTGACCACGGGCCGCGGACGCGGCTCGATCTCACCATGACGGGGCTCATCCGCTGCAGCCGAGGAACCCGTCTTGCCCGTCGAGAGCACCTGATTGCCCTTGGAGCCATCGCGATAGATGGTGACACCCTTGACGCCCAGCTCGTAGGCGAGGTTATAGACCTCGGCGACATCGTCGCGCGTGGCATCACTGGAGAAGTTCACTGTCTTGGAGACTGCGTTATCCGTGTGCTTCTGGAACGAAGCCTGCATACGAATGTGCGACTCAGGCGTGATGTCGTGCGCGGTGACGAACCAGCTCTGAACGTCCTCGGGCACCTCGGCGATGCCATGAACGGAGCCGTGATCGGCGATGAGGGACATGAGCTCCTGGCTGTAGAAGCCGCGCTTGACCGCAATCTCCTCGAACATGGGATTGACCTCGATCAGGCGATCGTTATCCATGACCGTGCGTACGTAGGAGACAGCGAACAGCGGCTCCACGCCCGACGAGCAGTTAGCAATGATAGAAAGGGTGCCCGTCGGTGCAATCGTAGTCACGGTGGCGTTGCGCATGTTGCCGCCGTCGGGAGAGTCGAATATCGAACCTTCGAAGTTAGGGAACGTGCCACGCTCGTCGGCAAGCTTGGCCGATGCGGCCGCACCCTGCGCGTTCACGAAGCCCATGACCTTCTCGCCCAGGGCGATACCCTCGGCGGAGTCATACGACAGACCCATCTTTATGAGCATATCCGCCCAGCCCATGACGCCAAGGCCGATCTTGCGGTTGCCGCGAGCCAACTCGTCGATCTCGGGAAGCGGGTAGTTGTTGACCTCGATCACGTCGTCGAGGAAACGAACTCCGCGCTGAACCACATCGCCGAGATGGTCCCAGTCGACCTCAGGGCCGTTCTCGGTGGGCGTTACGAACTTGGAGAGGTTGACCGACCCCAGGTTGCAGGCCTCATAGGGCAGGAGCGGCTGCTCGCCACAGGGGTTGGTCGACTCGATCTCGCCAAGCATCGGTGTGGGATTATCCCGGTTGATGCGGTCGATGAAGATGATGCCGGGGTCGCCAGTTGCCCAAGCCATGTTCACGATGAGGTTGTATACCTCAAGTGCATCCAACTCGCCGTCGATCTCGCCCGTGCGCGGGTTGCGCAGGTCATAGGCAGTTCCGGCCCTCACGGCCTCCATGAAGTCCTCAGTGAGCGCCACGGAGATGTTGAAGTTGGAAAAATCGCCATCCTCTTTGCACTTGATGAAGGTGAGGATATCGGGATGGTCGATTCGCAGAACGCCCATGTTGGCGCCGCGACGAGTGCCGCCCTGCTTCACGGCCTCTGTCGCCTGATTGAACACCTTCATGAAGGAGACGGGGCCGCTGGAGACTCCCTGTGTGGAGCGAACCTGGTCGCCACCCGGACGCAGACGCGAGAAAGAGAACCCGGTGCCGCCACCAGACTTGTGGATCATGGCCGTGTCCCGAACCGCGTTGAAGATCGACTCCATGGAGTCGCCAATGGGCAGCACAAAGCAGGCAGAGAGCTGCTGCAGATCCCGACCAGCGTTCATGAGGGTCGGCGAGTTCGGCAGGAACTCCAATGAGGTCATGAGTGAATAGAAGTCAGCGGCCGTCTCGGCGACCTCTGCATCGGTCGCACCCCAGACCTTCTCCGCCGACGCGATGTTCTCGGCAACGCGTGCGAACATGTCCGAAGGCTTCTCGATGGGATTACCGGCCTCGTCACGACGAAGGTACCGCTTCTGCAGGACCTTGAGTGAATTGGGTGTGAGAATCTCGTCTATCGCGAGTGAATATTTCGCTGTGCCAGCGGCGTCCTGCATGACGCGCCCCTCTCTTGTGGTGATTGATCATCTTCATCCGACCCCGTGACACAACTTGCCTTACGCAAGTGCCCCCAAGTGCCGTTGTGTACTAGATGTTGCGTTCAAACAGTGTAAGACATCCCATATATAGTGCGTCAACAGTTGAGAGACGAACGGCAACAAGCTCCCGCTCATCGGTCGAAACCAATCTGCCGACGAGCACCATAGTCTGAAGAACGGACACCGCGACCGGGCCTGAGGCTCGATCGCGGCGCGTATGTCTCATATATCCACTCGCACGGTTCTCACCATGCGGAGAAATGACCATCTACTCCGAACGGGTAATGCTAGACGTTCTCTACACGAACAACCCAGGGGAGCTGCTCCTTGAGAACACGCTCGACGCCATTGGTGAGCGTCATCTGGGACATGGGGCAACCCTTGCAGGCACCGACAAGAGAGACCTTGACCACGCCATCTTCCATGACGTCGATGAGTTCGACATCTCCACCGTCGGCCTGAAGCGCCGGACGAATCTTGTCGAGTACTTCCTGCACACTCTCCTTGTTCATAAAAGCTCCTCTCACATCCCGAACGGCAGACGCCGATCGAGACCAGTTTCATCTTTTCGAAGGTATCCTAGCATAATCCTGACCAACTCGCTCAAGTATGACCAAATAGTTGAATCCCCCGCACGAGATGCGAGGGATCCGGACATACAAAGAACCGTCGAATGTGTTCAGCAGCGTCCTACTCTCCCACGGACTACACCGCAGTACCATCGGCGCTGGAAGGCTTAACTACCGAGTTCGGAATGGGATCGGGTGTACCCCTCCCGCCAAAACCACTGAACACATGCGACGGTTCTCGTCGTATGCATATATATGCACTTTTCAAGCGTGCCGTTGCCGGCACCCTGAGAGTTGCATAGCGCTTGAAATCGAACAAGAATAGAAGATTAAGACCTCGGTCTATTAGTACTGCTCGGCTGAACACATTGCTGTGCTTACACCTGCAGCCTATCAA
>DFBG01000133.1:0-2372 GCA_002367305.1 Actinobacteria bacterium UBA3086
GGATTGAAAATCCGCGTGTCGGCGGTTCAAGTCCGTCTCTGGCCACCACAGCAATGACGAAGGCCCTGCCGATTTGGCGGGGCCTTCTTGCATGCCTACTTGCGGATTCTCCTCCGTTACTACGCTTCGCTCCGTGTCTCAGCCACGAAATCGGCGGTTGTCAGGCTTGACTGACATACCCACAGGGGTATCATGGCTTGGAGATTGGTTCGAAATGTTTCGAAATAGAGGAGTCTGAATGACTGTCACACATCGTCGGCTTGTGTTCCTGCTCGGCCTGGCTGCTTTCATGGTTATGGCGGACAACTGGGTGGTGTCGCCGATTCTGCCTGCCATTTCAGAGAGCGTGGGCGTCACGCCTGAATCCGCCGGACTGCTGATCGCGGCGTACATGCTTCCGTTTGGCGTGTTCCAGCTGGTGTTCGGACCGCTTGCGGATAAGTTTGGTAAGACGCGAGTCATTCTGTTCACGTTCTCGGCCTTCGCCGTTATGACGGCGCTCTGTGCCCTAGGAAACACCCTGACTGGCCTAGCTGCGTTTCGTGCGCTGACAGGGGTGTTCGCGGCTGCGACAATGCCGATCTCTCTGGCGTTGATTGCGGATATCGTCCCGATGGAGTCGCGTCAACAGGCGGTCGGGTCCTTTATGGGAATCGCGTTTCTTGGCCAGGCTCTGTCTATGGGCATAGGCGGCGCAATCGCCAATTACTTTGACTGGCGTGGAGTGTTCATCGTCTACGCTGTCGCCTCGGCTGTGATTGCTGTCGTACTTTGGCGGGGGCTGCGTGGCCTAGAGATCGAAACGGTGCCAGCGGAGCCGGGCGCCTCGGCGTTTGGGTCGTACGTGTCACTTCTGGCTCACGGTCCGAGCCTTCGTACGTATCTTGTTATCCTGGTCGAGGGAGCTTTTCTGCTCGGTAGCTTCAGCTACTTGGGTGCCGTGCTCGCCCAGCGGTTCAGCCTGTCGTTGCTTGCCATAGGTGGCGTCATGACTGTCTTTGGCGTTGGTGCCATGATCGGTGGCCGAACAAGTGCCAAGGTTGCCAATCGACTCGGAAGAACCCGGACCATCGTGTTCGGTCTGCTGATGGCAGCGTTCGCTGATGGGTTCGTATTCTTTGGAGGCGGCAGCCTCGTTCTGACGTCCGTCGGAGTGTTCCTGCTTGGCCTCGGGTTCATGACGGCGCACTCGACACTCATTACCGTTGCCACTGAGTTCGCGGCCAAGGCAAGAGGGATCGCGATGTCACTCGTGACATTTGCATTCATGTTCGGTGGAGCAATGGGCACACAAGCAGGAGGGCGCATCGCATCAGCGACGAGCCTGACCTCGCTGTACGCGATCTACGGGGCAGGCATGCTGGTGCTGGCGTTCGCGGCACTCTTTGCCGTGCGCTCGGTTGGTTCGTTGGCGGGTGAGGTTTCGAGGCACTCTGCATAGACGATTGCTTGCAGGTTCGCAAAGCGGTGGGGCATGTTCATCGAGGTCTCTCGAGTAGGTTGAGGAGTGGCGGCATGACTCGAACTGAGACAAGGGCACAGCTCAACGAAGTGTTCAAAGCGTTGGCATCCGAGCATCGTCGTGAGATTCTGCGGCTTCTGAGCGAAGCCACGCCCGAGCAGGGCAAGACCTGCTGTTTGGCCGATGAGGTCTGCGCATGCAAGCTGTCGGATCACCTGGGCCTGTCGCCATCGACGATTTCGCACCATATGTCGGTTCTGCGGTCGGCGGGCCTGGTAGACGGACGCAAGGACGGTCTGTGGACGTATTACACACTGCATCGAGAGGTTCTCGAGCAGGCCGCGGAGGAGATCAGGCATTTCTAGGACAAGGGACTTGGGCCATCGACTGAGCGTCGATTTTCGAGGACTCCTAATCTCGGTTTCGGCGGCTCAAGTCCGTCTCTGGCCACCACAGCAATGACGAAGGTCCTGCCGATTTGGCGGGGCCTTCTTACGTGGTGAGCTGCGGTTGCTCCTGTCGGGCAACTGTCGATATATGTCTCGAGATACGAGGCCAAGCGGCAGGCCTCCGAGAATGCCGAACCCCCCAGCGAACTCGAAGGCGTGGGCACAGCGGCACCGCGGATGTAGCGGAGGCGTTGCAGTGAGAGCGTGAGTATCGTGGTGGCTGCGGACTCCTGTATTCCTGTAGATTGGGGATAGCGTCAATAAGGGCCGTATCGCAAATACGCCGAGTGAACTAAGGAGCTAGCCATGTCGAGCAAAGTCGTCGTCAAAGGCGTTGTTGCACAGAGCACCTTCGATCACATCAAACAGAAGCACGGTCCAGATGCGTGGGACCGGTGCATCGCTCGGCTTTCCGACAGCGATCGCCTCACCGTGAACGCAGGAGTGAATGTCCCTCTCGA
>DFBG01000133.1:2417-2954 GCA_002367305.1 Actinobacteria bacterium UBA3086
GCCCAGGAGTTTCGCGATATTGGCGCGGCGTCGGCCGACAAACTCCTGCTGGGCAACGGTATCTTCAGCGTCTTCGCTCGGTTCGTCTCGCCCAAACAGGTTCTCAAGCGTGCCGAGACGGTCATCAAGACTGCGTATCCGGGGTCAACGGTCGAAGTGAACATCAGTTCTTCCGAAGAGGGTGGCGTGATCCTGATCCATGGCATGGCCGGCTTCCCTTACGGTAGTCAGCGAATCGTCGGCTGGCTCCTTCGCGGAATCGAGATCGTCGGTGGCACGAACGCCCGGGTGACCGAACGCAACTGGGATGCGGGCAAGATCGACAGCGAAACCTATGAGCTCACGCTTTCGTGGGGCGGATGGCAGTAGTATCGGATAGTTAGTGAAGATGCGTTCTATGTCGGCTTGGGATACCATGGTTTAATCATTTTTGGGCATGGAATGGAAGGAGAGACGGCTGTAGGGGACGGTTCTCCGTTGTATGTTCAATCCAAGACTTTCAAAAGGAATCGAGGTATACGTCAAATGAAACGAATT
>DFBG01000133.1:3063-8125 GCA_002367305.1 Actinobacteria bacterium UBA3086
GGTGCTCAGCTTGCTGTCGATGTTCTGAATGAGAACGGCGGCATCATGGGCAAGCAGGTCGAGCTCGTGAACATGGATGGCAAGAGCGATCCTGTCACGGTCGGCAACATAGCCAAGCAGATGGTCGACCAAGGTGCTGTGGCTATCATCACGCCCAGCGACTTCGACTTTGGTGGTCCTGCGAGCCGCGAGGCCCAGAAGGCCGGTATCGTCGGCATCTCTCCCTGTGCATCCTCTCCGCTCTTTGGCTCCGAGGCTCTTGGTGACAAGCAGTTCACCATGTCCATGTGGAACACCACCATGGGCGCAGCCACGGCCGAGTTCGCATTCAACGACAAGGGCTGGGAATCGGTCTACGTCATCACTGATGACTTCATCGACTACACCAAGAGCCTGAGCCGCTACTTCATCGTGCGTTTCGATGAGCTTGGTGGCGACGTTATCTTCGAGGACACCTATACGCAGGGCCAGGCCGATGTCTCGGCTCAGGTTGCGCGCATCAAGGCTCTCGATGAGAAGCCTGATTTCATCTATATCTCCTCATACATGCCTGACCTTGCACTCATGATCCGCTCGCTTCGCGAGAACGGTCTGGACATGCCCGTCGTCGGCGGCGACGCCTATGACGATCCGGGCCTGTTCGAAGCTCTGGGTACCGAGTACGGCAACGATATCTACTTCGATACGCACGGCTTCCTTTCCGACGAGGCTAACCCCGCATACTCCGACTTCGCGGCGGCCTATGAGGATAAGTTCGACGAGGCTCCTGACGCCGTGTGGGTCATGCCCGGATATGACGTCGTCATGTTGATCGCTGAGACGATCGAAGAGGCTGGTAGCATCGATGGCGAGGCTATGGTCGAGGTCATGGAGAGCCACGAGTACGACCTTCTCACCGGTAAGCTCCAGTGGGGCGATCATGCGTCCAGCCACGAGCCCAACAAGGCTGCCGCCATGGTCGAGCTCATTGATGGTGAGCCGCAGTTCATGGGTTGGGTCATTCCCGACAGCATTCCCGCACCGTAATCTTCGGGTGCAGTAACGATGTGGACGGCTAGGAGGGGGCCCGAATGGGCTCCCTCCATACCGTCTGCGACACGTGATTCATTGCGAACAGTGGAGAGCTGTATGGAATCGAATTCGAACCAGGTGCACACGCTCAGTGTGACCGATCTCTGCAAGTCATTCGCGGGTCTGAAGGCGGTCGACGGTGTCAGTTTCAGTCTTCAGACGGGCGAAGTGTTCGGTCTTATCGGACCTAACGGTTCGGGAAAGACAACGCTCATCAATCTCATCACCGGCCTGCTGCCCGCCACGAGCGGCACCGTGCACGTCGATGAAACGAAGACGACGGGCAAGCCTCCTCATCGTGTGTCACGTGCGGGCATCGCCCGTACGTTCCAGACCGTGCGCCTGTTCAGGGAGCTGACGGTTCTCGAGAACGTCGAGGTCGCTGCGGTCAGCATGGGCTTTCCTCGCCGTGAAGCGGTGAGTACAGCGCACGATCTGTTGGTCGAGATGGGTATCGAGGGCTACGAGACGCGTCTCGCCGGAGAGATCCCCTTTGGCTATCAGAGGAAGCTCGAGATCGCTCGCGCGCTGGCCATGAAGCCCAAGTTCCTGCTTCTGGACGAGCCCGCGGCCGGTCTCAACGAGGAGGAGAGCGATCTTCTGCTGGAGCAGCTTCGCACCATTCCCTTGAGCAAACATGTCGGGGTGCTCATCGTTGAACATGACATGCGGCTTATGATGAATCTCTGCGATCGACTGCACGTCCTGAACTACGGCAAGACCATCGCGCACGGTACGCCGGCGGAGGTGCGTACTGATCCTCGGGTCGTCAGCGCATACCTCGGAAGCGCGGGGTGAGAAGGGAATCATGCTTACCATCAAAGACTTGAACGCATCCTATGGTGCGATCACGGCGCTCCACGGCCTGTCCCTCGAGGTCGAGGAGGGCGAACTTGTTGCGCTGCTGGGAACCAATGGAGCAGGAAAATCCACGACGCTGAAGTCCATCTGCGGCGTGTTGAAGCCCACGAGTGGCACGGTCACCTTCCTTGGTGAGGAGATCACGGGCAAGACGCCCGAGGCGATCCTCAGGAAGGGCATCTCGCTCGTGCCCGAGGGCCGAGAGATCTTCACCAGTCTGACGGTCTCCGAGAATCTGCGTCTGGGTGCCTTCAGCTCGTATAACAAGAAACGGTATCAGGCGGATCTCGAGGAGATGTTCGAGCTCTTCCCCATCCTCAAGGATCGCTTCAATCAGCCCGGGGGTCTCCTCTCCGGAGGCGAGCAGCAGCAGTTGGCGATCGCGCGTGCGCTCATGAGCCATCCCAAGTTGCTCATGCTCGATGAGCCCTCGCTCGGCCTGTCTCCCACGCTGGTCAATCAGATCTTCGACCTCATCGCCAAACTGCGCGAACGAGGCACCACTATCCTGCTGGTTGAGCAGAATGCCGAGCGTGCGGTGCATCTCGCCGATCGCGTGTACGTGCTCAACACAGGCAACCTCGAGTTCGCTGGCACGCCCGATCAGCTCGAGAAGGAACTGGACATCGCGGATGTCTACTTCGGTGGCGATGGAGAAGGACATCATGAGGTGACGTTGTGATATTCGGTGAGTTCGTGATCAACACATTGAGCCTTGGGAGTCTGTACGCACTGGTCGCACTCGGTCTGGTGTTCGTATACGGCATCCTGAAGCTCGTCAACTTCGCATACGGCGAATATGTCATGGTTGCAGGCTATTCGATGTACATCCTGGGCGCTTTTACACCTGTTCCCTGGTGGGTCACGATGATCGTCGCGGTGGCCATGGCTGCACTCACGAGTTATCTGACCGAGTTGGTCGCGTTCCGACGGGTGCGTCAGAAGTCGGACAATGCTGCTCTGGTGACGTCGTTCGCTGTTATGGTACTGCTGCAGAACGCGGTGCTCCTCTTCGTATCTCCCCGAGCGCGCGCGGTCAAGCTTCCGTCGGCATTCAGCGAATCAATCACCATACTCGGTGTGGTCACCCCGCTGCGCAACGTGTTGACCATCGCCACGACTCTGGTGCTCCTGCTCGGTCTCACACTTCTCATGAAGTACACCGTTCTGGGTATTGCGATGAGGGCGGCCGCCGACAAGTTCACCACGACTCGGCTCATGGGTGTGCAGGCTAACCTGGTCATCTCGTTTGCTTTCATCATCAGTGGATTTTTGGCCGGCGTGGTCTCGATCTTCTGGGTCGGACGATCGGCCTCGGTCGATCCGCTCATCGGCTTCACACCGTTGTTGATCGCATTCATCGCCACCGTCATCGGTGGAATGAACTCGCTGGTCGGGGCGGTGGCTGGTGGGTATGTCTATGGACTGCTGTTCAATATCCTGAGCATCACGTTGCCCGCATCCATGATCAGTTACCGTGATGCGTTCATGTTCATGATCGTGATTCTGTTCCTTCTGCTCAGACCCGAGGGCATGATCAAGGGCAACTATACCGAGGAGCGTGTCGGATGAGTCTGTTGCAGTCGCCCCTCTCCAGGATGGCGAAACACTCCACGGCGTGGATTCTCGCTGCCGTGCTTGTCGTCGGCGCGTTCGTTCTGAACATGGCCGCGTCGGGGGTTATCGTCGACATCTACACGTACTTCTGCATCAACCTGATGCTCGTGCTCGGGCTGCAGATATTCATGGGCAACTCAGGGATACTCAACTGGACCTACGTCGGATTCGTGGGGATCGGCGCCTACGCGTCCTCGATCCTTTCGACGTCTCCGGCGGTCAAGGAGATGGCTGTCGCGAACATGTATCCCAGCCTGGTCGAGCTGCAGACTCCCATCATCCCGGCGCTCATCATCGGCGGACTCGTGGCGGCTGCGGTGGCTGCCGCCATCGCATGGCCGCTCATGCGCCTTTCGAACGCCGTGGGCGTCATCACGCTTTTTGCGACGCTGATCGTCATCCACGTGCTGATGACCCAGTGGGACAACGTCACCAATGGACCGCGTACGTTCTTTGGCGTCGAGTACTACACCACCATCTTCATCGCCGCCGGTGCGGCTGCGGTGACCCTTGTCGCTGCGTACTATTTCCGGGAGTCCTCTCTTGGTCTGCGCGTGCGGGCCTCTCGCGATGACCGATTCGCCGCCATGGCGTGCGGGGTCAGCGTCGTCGGTGTGCGCTACTACACATTCATTCTGAGCTCGTTCGTGGCCGGTCTGGGCGGTGGGATCTGGGCGCACTACATCACCTCGTTCTCGCCCAAATCCTTCTATATGGCCGAGGCGTTCGTTCTGATCACCATGCTCGTGATCGGCGGCGCGGGGAGTATCTCCGGCGCCACGATCGGTGCGGTGATCGTGACGGTCATGCGGGAGTCGCTCAGGCAGATCGAAGGGTTCCTCAACAACTCAGGAGTGATCGACTTCCAAGTGTATGGGCTCACGGAGCTCACCGTGGCCATACTCATGATCATCATTCTGATATGGAGACCCGAAGGCATCGTCGGCGGGCAGGAGTTGCGTCTGCCATTCGTGGGATCCAAGCATCGTTCGGCTGAGAGTGCGGACGAGGCGAGCTCCTGAGATTCGTGATTGCTCTATCGGTTCATCTGAAACGAGGAGGTTGCACCAATGGCACCTGATCTGACTCGAGACAAGGCGTTCTTCGCATTCTCGCCGGACGTTCCGCCGGTCATGCGCGCCAAGCAGGGCGAAGAGCTGCTGCTGACGACGCATGACTGCTTCAGCGGTCAGCTCAAGAGCTCGACCGATACGCTTGAGGAGCTTGACTGGAGCATCACCAATCCCGCAACGGGGCCCGTGTACATCGAGGACACCAAGCCCGGTGACATCCTGCGCATCGACCTTCATGAGGTCAAGGCGACCGGGCCGTCGGTCATGGTCGCGATTCCGGGAGCGGGCTCCATGGGTGACCTGATCACGGAGCAGGAGACCACCATCCTGGAGCACACGGAGGATTCCGTCGTGTACAAGGGCAAGGTCACCGTTCCCCAGAAGCCCATGATCGGTGTCATCGGTGTTGCTCCTGCAAGTGGCGAGATTCCCAACAGCAC
>DFBG01000133.1:8152-21011 GCA_002367305.1 Actinobacteria bacterium UBA3086
TACCTCACTGTCGGTGTCGAGGGTGCGCTCTTCGGCTGCGGAGACATGCACGCGGTCATGGGTGACGGCGAAGTCGTCATCTGTGGCGCCGAGACCCCCGGCGAGGTCCGTCTCACTCCGCAGGTGGTCGCATTCGAAGGCCTGCCCACGCCGTTCATCGAGAACGATGAGCTGGTGGCGGTCGTAGCGTCGGCGGATACCGTTGACGAGGCGTACAAGATGGCAGTGCACCTCATGCATGACTTCCTGACTGGAATCGCAGGCCTCACCGTGAACGATGCAGCGATGCTCATGAGCCTCGTTGGTAGCCTCAAGTTCTGCCAAGTCGTGGATCCGCTCCTGACAGTCCGTTTTGAGTTTCCCAAGTCGGTGCTCAAGGACTACGGATTCGAGATGCCGCGCTGATCCATCGGACATGAGCGCGAGTTGCTCAGTAATAGCCGCATGCAAGCGGGGTCGCTCCTTCTCAGGGGCGATCCCGTTCGGCATTCGGGGGATACTCATGTTCGGGCGGGCAATGGAAGGAGCAGTTCATGACGGTCAAGAACCCCGGTCTTCTGCCGGGCCTGAGCTCCTCTCACTTCTCAAAGGGAAGTCGTGTTTCTACATCAAAGAGCTCACGCCCCTGCTCCGATCGCAGATCGAACGCGTGCTCAAGAAGGGCTTTGAACTCTACCAGTCGCGGGGCTGGGTCTGACGCATCACGTGCCTGTCTGGGATAGACTGGACTCTCCGGGACGCATCAGGGGAGGTCTGCTGTGACGAGCGTGCTCATCGTCGATGATGAATCCAATATCCGTGAACTTGTGAGCGTGTACATGACCGCAGCGGGCTATCAGGTTCTCACGGCTGCCGATGGGAACGCGGCGTTGGCGGCGTTCCGGGAACACACGCCGGATCTCGTGGTCCTAGATATCATGATTCCCGGCCTTGACGGCGCGGAGGTCTGTGCTGCGATACGAGCGGAGTCTTCCGTGCCCGTCATCATGCTCACGGCTCGCGAGTCTGAGCTCGACAAGGTCGCTCTCCTCGAGCGAGGCGCGGATGACTATGTGACCAAGCCCTTCAGCCCAGCCGAGCTTGTCGCTCGCGTGCGTGCGGTGCTGCGGCGCACGAGCGGCGCCGAGGAAGCCTCAAAGCGGGAGGCTGCGGGCACTGCGATCGAGGTGGGCGGACTGCGTGTGGATCCTGCGACACGAGAGGTGTCGGTCGATGGTTCGGTCATCGAGCTCACCGCTCGCGAATTCGACCTGCTCGCCGCTATGGCATCCGAGCCCGGTGTGGTGTTCAGTCGCGAGTCCCTTCTCGAGCGCGCGTGGGGATTCAATGAGTTCGTGGAGGCCCGTGGCGTCGACGTGCACGTCAGGCATATCCGCGAGAAGCTCGATGACGATGCGGTGAAGCCACGGTTCATCGAGACCGTCAGGGGCGTTGGGTATCGCGTTCGTCGGGAGACCTCGTGACTCGTGGCAACGCATCCACCGGCATCACCATCTCGACGCGCGCGCGCCGCATGGCCGTTCTTGCATCCGTGCTTTCCCTTGTGGTCGCTTTCAGTGTTTTCTATGCGGCGTGGCTCTCCTTCACTGTGCGAACGGCGACTCAGGAGCTCTCGCGTCAGGTACGGGCGGTTGCCTCGGGCGTCGAGGCCTCCGCTGACATCCTGATCGCCCCGGATGTGGATGATATCGCTCGCCAGAACCGGGAACGCCTGTTCAGGGTCGAGGCCGGTCTCATTGGCGCTGCTCTCGTGGTCACCGACGAATCGGGAGCGATCGTGCGCACTACAGCCGATGGGCTGCTTCCTGCGGGCAGTGATTTTCCGCTCGATCTGCTGAGTGAACCCGATGGGGATGGGGTCAGTACCGGGCGCCGGGTGGCGGACTCCGGCGTGACGTACGTGCTTGTCGCGGTTCCCATTCATGCGGGGGAGGATGCGTTGTGGGTGATTGCCGCTTCTCCGTTGGACGAGATCGTCTCGGCGCGCGCATGGACTGCTGGGTTGCTGGGAGTGAGCCTGCTGGTGGCTCTCGTGATCGCGTGGTTCATAGGCGGCCTTCTGGCACGGCGACTCGCCCGCCCGCTGGTGCGTCTCCAGACGGCGGCTGAGTCGGTTGCGGGTGGTGAGTGGGGTGTCACCGTGGCCGAGGAGGGCGATGCGGAAGTACGCTCGCTCGCTCGGTCGTTCAACCGGATGTCGGACCGGGTCGCGGCGGCATATCGTGCCCAGAAGGAGTTCGTCGGAGATGTTTCGCACGAGATCCGTACGCCGATAACCTCCATCTGCGGCTTCTCGACGGCGTTGCTCGACGGTACGGTCACCGACCCGGAGACGACCAAAGAGTCGCTGACCATCATTCGCGATGAGTCCGTGCGTCTGGCCGACCTCGCGCGGACACTGCTCGCGCTCTCCGATCTCGATGCGGGTGTGGTCGAGTTCGCGCGTGAGCCGGTCGAGCCCGCCCGCTTGACCTCGGCTTTGCTCGCTCGCCACACCGATACCGCCAAGCGCGCTGGCATCGATCTCGTGATCGAGCCCTCCGAACCAACCGATCTCTGGCCACGTGCCGATGAGAGCCGTCTGGTGCAGGCCGCATCGGTGCTTGTGGACAATGCGATCTCATACACGCCGGACGGCGGTACCGTGCGCGTCACGATGCGGGTCACCGCAGCTCTCTGGCAGCTCCGAATCGACGATTCCGGCCCAGGTGTGCCACAGGACTCCCGGGACACGGTATTCGGCCGTTTCTCGCGTCTCGATCGCTCTCGCTCGACCATGAGCGGCGGGCACGGGTTGGGACTGCCCATATGCAAGCGTATCGTAGAGTTGATGGACGGCGTTGTTCGGGTTGAGGACTCCGATCTCGGTGGTGCATGCTTCATCATCGAGCTGCCCGTGGCGGTCGAAGGGATCTCAAGCTCAACACAAACTCAACACAGCGCCAACGGCGAGACAATCCGGGAAGGCGATACTCCCTAGTGAATGATGCAACGGGATGACCTTGAGGGGTGTCCCTGGTTGGGAAGAGGTTGTGGACGATGAAGATGAACAAATTGATGAGCATTGTCGTAGCGGCAACGCTGATCGCAGCGTTCGCTGTCCCGGTGAGTGCTATAGCAGCACAGGGCCCCGGCAGCGCAGGTATGGAGACTGCGGGCGTGGGTGCCTCTCGTCCTGAGTCTGCTACTGCTTCCCGTGGTGAGGCTGCCGCCGCACTGCGCGATCGCATCGCGAACGCGCTTCGGCTTCGCAGTCAGGCCTTCAACAACTCCGCCGATCGTCTCCAGGAGCGTATCCACAAGATGGAGCAGCTCTGCGATCGTATCGAAGATGCCGGAGGCGAGACCGAGCAGGTTCGCAGTCAGCTGAGGATCGCCGAAGACACGCTCGAGGGGGCTGTGCGCCTGGAGAACAGGGCGGTCAATCAGTTCCGCAACGTTCCCGATGCCGAGAACGTTCGCGGCGCATTCGGTGAGGCTCGCGCACTGGGCGGCGAGGCTGTCGGCGAGCTCAAGAGGACTCGTTCACAGCTCAAGAGCGCCCTGCGGGAACTCAAGGAGTGCGTGTCTGAACTCAAGGAGGGCTAGCGTATGACGCAACGCCGTGTATTCATGCGGCTGTTCGCAACAGTGATTCTTTCATCAGCACTCCTGCTTGCGGGTTGCGGGCAGGGTGCTGATGATTTTGCGGACGTTTCTGACGATACAGTGATCGCGACGGATCAGAACGGTTCTGCCGATCCGACTCCTTCGCTGACAGGGGACGATTCCGCCAGCTCCGATGTCACGGATGACACATCTGACTCGGACAGTACCGAGATCGACGTGCTGACCGACGGAGAGGTCGACCTCGACAAAGTTGAAGCTGAACTCGAGGCGATCGAGAACGAACTCGACTCACTCGCCTTCCCCGATGACTCCATGTTCGATGACGCGGCGGGCGCGCTCTTCTAGAGGTACTGCCAGACGTCGTCGACTCCTGCTTCGGCTGCGGGAAGACACTCGCTGATCGAGTGCGCGTGTACACCGGTGGTCGTGTCCATGATCCGCAGATCCACGATGCCCGGATCGTCGAGCCAGCGTCCCGATGCGTCGGCCAGCACCTTCACTCGGGGGTGCAGCAGATCGTCGTTGTTAACGCGATACACGACACCGGTCGATCCGTCCTCCAACTTGATCACTGCTCCCATGGGATAGATGCCAAGCATGGCAACGAGCGCCTTCGTCAGACTCGGGTCGTATGCTTTACCTCGGCCCTGCATGAGCACGGCGAGCGCCTTGTCCGGGCGGATCTCGCGTCGGAAGGGTCGACGTGTGGTCATAGCGTCGTATGCATCGCAGAGAGCCACGATCTTGGAGAACAGGTGCTGTTCGGTCTGCGCGCTCTGTTCGTTGGGATAGCCCTGCATGTCGTGACGCTGGTGGTGTTCGAACGCGACGACCATGGGCATCTGGTCGATCAGTTGGATTCGCTTGAGCAGGCTCGCGCCCTCCTCGGCATGGCTCTTCACGATGCGCCATTCGTCGTTGGTGAGGGGACCCTGCTTGTTCAGGATGTCCTCGGGAATGCGCACCTTGCCCAGGTCGTACAACAGCGCCGACAGACCCAGTGACTTGAGGGACTCTGCGTCGAGCCCCAGCGCTGCACCCAGAGAGACCGAGAGGATGCACACGTTGATCGAGTGATTGAGCGTGTAGTCATCGTGGCCCTTGATGGCCGTGAGGCCCAGTACGGCGGCCGGATCCTGGAAGAGGTTGTCCAGCAACCCACTCACCACGCCCTGCAGGGGCTCCACCTCGAACACCTTGCCCAGCTTCGCCTGTGTCTCCACGTCGCGCATGGCCACGACACCTTTGTCGTAATGCTCCTTTGCACGGGCCTTGACCTCGCGACCCTCCGCATCGGCGTCCTCATTCTCCAGCGCGGTCGTTTCGGCCACGGTGAGACGTTCCACGCCGTTCTGCTCCAAGAACAGTTGAGCGGCATCTATGTCCCTGATCTTCTCATTGCCGAGCAGGTTGACCAGCGCGGTCGCTTCCTCGGGCGCAAAGCCTTCCAGGAACGTGAGAGCCGAGATGCCCCGTCCGAGCAGGTCTTGGATGGTCTTCCGATACGTGACGCTCTCCTCGGGGAACACCTGGTTCTCCACGAACAGCGTGCCTTTGTAGATGTTGACGGTGACATCTTCGAAGCCGAACTCGCCCAGTCCCTCCACTGCGGCGACGAGCTCTTCGATCGACTGCGCCACGAGGGGGTGGGTCACCGGGTAGAGCGCGGCATTGGTCTGTGCGACTGCGAGCGTACGCACCAACTCGCGTGCTCGCTGAAGCTTGCGCGTGCTCGCGAATGGAGTCTTCGCTGACGCGGAGGCTATCTCAGCCATCTCCTGTGGCGTCTCAAGCTTTTCGTTGTCGTTCGAGAGGTTCTCAGTCACGGCTGTTCGCTCCTCGCGGTTCGGTTGCGCCCTCGCCTAGGCGGGAGACCGCCCTGTTTGCGAGGAATCGCAACTCCTTGTTCTTCTTCCCGAACATGAACTTCCTGCGCGCCACTCGTCGCAGAACTGGGAGTGCATCGGTCGACCCGATGGACTCCATACACTTGATGACTTCTTTCTTGAGCTCGTGGTTCCTTTCAAAGAAATTAATGTCTTCAAGTATCCGTACGAGTGCGGGGATGGCAACAGTCGCTTTGATACGTCCGATCTCGGCCACCACTCGCCGTCTCGTTTCAGGATCCCAATGTCCCAGAGCCTTGGCGAGCGCCGCCTGGCCGCTGGGGTCGGGAATGATGCTCAGAGCGGTGACCGCCGCGAGCCGGACTGAGACGTCCAGATTGGTCAATGCCTTCTCCATCACGGCGACCGCTCTTCGATCGCCCAGCGTGGGAAGGATATCCAGAACGCGGATCGCCTTCGAGGCATTCTCGCTCTGTACGATACGAGTGGATACGGCCAGCAGCGGTTCGCCCATACCCCGAAGAATCGGGTGCAGGAGCGATCTGCGGGCAGGATCAGCGGTCGCGAGGCAGTCGATGAGAGCTTCGGCTCCAACTCTGCCGGCGGCCATGAGGATCTCTCCGGCCATGGCGGCGTCCGCATCGGTCATGGGGGCTCGGCAGACCTCGGCCAAGATCTCCGGGTCGTGCAGGGCCATGCGAGCCTTTTCGACGGCCATGCTGAGTGCGGGATCCTCGCCCAACTCCGTTAGGCGACGCAAGGCTTCGCGCGAGGACTTGAACGCTCCGTCGCGAGCTGCGGCAGGCAACGCTTCGCCGATGGCTTCAATCGACTCTATCGACGCGTCGCTGCGGGAGATGGCCACGGTCGTGGTGAGGGCCTTGCCTGCGGCCAACCCCGGGGATGCGATCGCGATTTGCCGACGCAGGTCGGATTGGTCGGTCTCTTCGGCCATGTCGTGCGCGATGTCTGCAGTGTCGACCTCTGATGGCACTCCGCACTCCATTTCGGAGCGGGGTGAAGGCGCGAGGAGTAGCGCGACCTGTGCAGCCACTTCTGGAGGCAGGCTGATGGCCGTGGCGACACGGTTGGGTTCAGTGCCGGCCTGCGCGGCGACGATCGTGAGCAGCCGAGCCAACGCAGCCGGTTTCATGCCGGCGATGATGCTGAGGGAGCCCTCCATGCGCTGGCCGTCTGTGTCCGCCTGGAGTGCGAGCGCTAGTACGCGCATACGAGAGTGCTCGTCCAAACGCATGAGAGCGTCCGACATACGCTTGGTCGCAATCTCGCGGGTGGCCTCTTCAAGGTGATCCACCGCCTCCGCGACTTCGTCGTGAGCGCGACCCTCATGGGCCTGCTGCGCCCAGCGCTCGCTCGCAGCGATCGTCTCGCGGCCGATGTCCTCGAGCGGGGAGGCTATGAGGTCCAAGCCGAGCAGGCCTTCTTCCTCGGAGGCCTTGAGGGTCACCTCGATCACGGCGATGAGGCTGACGCCTGCGGCGCCGAGCACGGCACGGATGCCGCCAGCGTCCCTGACGGCACGGACATCGCGGTTCACTACCTCGATGAAACGGGCGGCCTCGTCGGCTGGCACACCGGGAGCGATTATGAGTTGGCCCACCTGCAACGCGTACAGGCTTTCGGCGAACGCGACGATCTGGCCCTGGCCCGATGTGATCTCTCGGTCACCTATGCGGATCGCATGGGGGTCGATCACGTAGCGCACAGGGCCGGCGGTGTCGGTGGCTTCTGCGGCCTTCTCGACGAACCGCGCGATGGCCTCGAGAGGCAGGGCGCTCGTGGGAGGGTAGAGGCGTGCGGCACCCACGGCTGCGGCAAGTGTGCGCAGGGCATCCTCGATCACGCTGTGCTGCTCGCGTTCCATGCCCCTCCTCCCACAACCCGAAAGCTCATGCCGTACTCACTATATATCGGCTTTTACGCCTCATCGCTACACGTAAGTGTGATGGAAAGTGCATTTTGACGGAACATGGGCATGCAGTTTCTGCGCTGAGATGCTCGTTCACGGGCAACAATCTCATCGAGGCATGGCATGTACGAGCCGATACTGATAGTGAGGTTGCGGAGCACCGCGACATCTCGACGACCCCGGAGGGCGCGCCCTCGTGGCGATCAAGAGCAACGCATATTATCGCGGCATCGTTCAGGCGGCGCTTACCGACGCGGGCATTTCGGAGCCGCCCGTTCCCGTTGAGCTCGTCGCGGAACGCCTCGGCCTGCCTGTTCGACCGGTGGTCATGCCAGCGTTCTTCTCCGGTGCGGTCATCAACGAGGACGGTCTCCCGGTGATGCTCGTCAATGCGGGCAAGGACGAGATGGGTCGTCGGCGGGTACTCGCACATATGTTGGGGCACATACTCGCCGTGCTCGATGATCCTCAGGAGACATACCCTCGGGACACCACGATGGAGCACACGGGCGCCGAGATTGCGGTGCAGGAGTTCATCATGCCCGAGAGCCTCGTTCTCGATCAGGCGCAGAAGTGGTTCAACGACTACCGGTACCTCGCCCGACTCTTTGGCGTGGATGAGCAGGAAATGCTTAACAAGATGGTGGATATGGGTCTCATCAAGCAGCGGGGTATTCGGTGGGACTACTGATATCATCAGAGGAGATCGTTCAGTAGGGCGATCATCATCCGACGGCGTGCAGGTGGCGTCGTTCCAGACACACACAGGATCAGTTCCTGCCACACGGGGGAGGACGAATGCGGACTTCATATGCAGTTGGTGTCGATGTCGGTGGTCAACGCATCGCTGCCGGACTGGTGGAGCGCAAGGGACGTATCGTCAAGGACAAACGCACGCTGACTCCCAAGGGTGGTCCGTTCGCAGTCGTTGACGCCATCATCGAAACCGTGGAGGAGCTGCTGATAGGGCTCCATCCCAGTGAGCTCGCTGGTGTCGGTATCGGTTTGCCGGCCCAGATCGACTTCCTGCGGCAGTCAGTGGAGTACTGTACCAACCTGCCTTTGGCGGGCGTGGACGTTCGTGCGCTAGTCATGTCGCGTGTGCGCCACGAGATCACGATAGACAACGACGGCCACTTGGCCGCGCTGGGCGAGTTCCGCTACGGTGCGGCCCACGGTGCGAGGGACTTTCTCATGATCACACTCGGCACCGGTGTTGGTGGCGGGTTGTTCGTGAACGGCCAGCCGTACCGTGGTTCTCGCGGGTTGGGCGGTGAGATCGGGCACATGGTCGTGGAGCTCGACGGCCCCCCATGTCCCTGCGGAGGAAAGGGCCACATCGAGGCGTATCTGGGCCGAGCGGCCATTGCCGCCAAAGGGCGAGTGGCCGCGGCCACGTACCGCGGTCGTGCAATCCTCGATGAGGCCGGTGGCGTGGTGGATGAGGTCACCGCCGAGGCCGTGGTCAAGGCTGGCCTCAAGGGCGACGAGCTCGCGGTGCGGATACTCATGGATGCCGGCGAGGTTCTGGGTCATGCCCTTGTTGGTTTTGTGAACATGTTGAACCCCCAGCTGATCGTCGTCGGCGGTGGTATCGGCGAATCGTGCGGTTTCATGGTCGAGCGAGCCGCCGAAGTGATCGCCGCCGAGGCCTTGGCCGGTCGTCGCGATGTGCGAGTGATCCAAGCCGAGTTGGGTAATGACGCGGGTATTCTGGGTGCCGCCGCACTCGCATTCGATGAACACGATTCTCGGGAGGGTCTACACCGATGAACAACAACGCCGTTCCCGCAGGTACGCCTGCGACAGTCTGGTTCACCCCCATGCGCACAACCGGCAAGAAGAGTCTCGTTTCACGCGCGGGCACGTTGCTCCAGCGAGCAGGGCTTGGAGAGGCGATAGCCGGCGGCGACCTCGTCGCCGTGAAGCTGCACTTTGGCGAGCAGGGCAATACCGGCTTCGTGCAGCCCACCTTTCTTCGGGAGGTCGTGCGTCAAGTCAAGGAGGTCGGAGGCAAGCCGTTCCTGACGGACTCCAACACTCTATACCGCGGACAGCGGGCGAACGCGGTGGATCATATCGAGTGCGCCCTGCACAACGGATTCTCGTACGCCACGGTAGAAGCCCCGGTGATCATCGCCGACGGCATGGACGGGCGGGATGCGGTGGACGTGCCCATCGAGGGCACCCACTTCAACTCGGTGCGCATCGGCGCAGCCGCAGTGCACGCAGACGCCATGGTGGTCGTCACCCACGTGAAGGGCCACGAGGCTGCCGGTTTTGGCGGTGCGCTCAAGAACGTGGGCATGGGTCTGGGGTGTCGCAGCGCCAAACAGCGTATGCACTCCGATTTCTCACCCGACGTTGTCGCGGAGAAGTGCACCGCGTGCAACCGATGTGTCACGTGGTGCCCGGTGAACGCGATCGCCATCAACTCGGACAAGATCGCGGAGGTCGACTTCGAGCTCTGTTACGGATGCGGTGAGTGCGTTGCCGCATGTCCCTTCGGGGCGATCGGCATACAGTGGAAGACCACGCCCGATGCGATTCAGGAGAAGATGGCTGAGCATGTCGCTGGAGCGGTAGCGGGCAAGGAGGGCAAGGTCGTGTACCTGTCCTTCATCAACAACGTCTCTCCGGACTGCGACTGCTGGCACTTCTCGGACGCCTCCGTGGTCCCCGACATTGGAGTGCTCGCGTCGACCGATCCGGTCGCGATCGATCAAGCCGCATACGATCTCGTGGTGGCAGCTCCGGGAATCGTCGGCACGCGCGGCGAAGGTCTGGGTCAGGGTGTCGACACCTTCAAAGAGATAACCGGCATTGACGGCACCGTCGTGATGAAACACGCAGAGTCGCTCCGGCTCGGTACGCGGGAATATGAACTCAAGACGCTCTAGGTGGCCGTAGGTCTGCGAGAGGTGCCATTCGAGCGAGAGGTGCCATTCGAGCGAGTGGTGTCGATGGGGAGGGGTTCGTCCAAATGAACTACACCGGAATAATCAAGCGGGCGTGGAACATCGTCTGGCGCTACCGGATACTCTGGCTCTTCGGTCTCTTGGCGGGCTCATCGGGCGGAACCAGCGGTGGGTCATCCAACTACAGCACCGGCAGAGGTGACTTCGGAGGTACCCCGGACTACTTCTATGACATCGAACGTTGGTTCGAGACCAACGTCGGACTCATAATCGCGATTGCCGTGTTCCTGCTTCTCATAGGCCTCGCCTTCCTGCTCATCTCCATTGCCGCGAAAGGCGGTCTCATCTATCTGGTGCGCGAAGCCGACGAAGATCGCCCGGTGCGGGGCGGTGCCGGTTGGAGCGTCGGGTTCCGCAATTGGGGTCGAGTGTTCCTGATCGATCTGCTGCTCATGCTGCCGTTCCTGGTGGTCTCTCTCATCTTCGCCGTGCTCATGATCGTGCCGTTCTTGGGCGACTTCAGCAACGAGGCGGCGACTGCCACGGCTGGTCTGGGTGTGTGCGGTGCTCTCGCGATCGGGGTTCCCCTGCTGTTGGTAGGGGGCATCGTCGTGGGGATCCTGGAGCTCTATGCGACACGTTTCGCCGTACTGCACGATGTCACTGCGGTGGCCTCGATCGGTCAGGCGTGGCAGCTGTTCAAGTCGCGTTTCAAGGATACCGTGCTCATGGGTCTTCTCCTGTTCGGCATAGGTATCGCCTTTGGGGTGGCTGTTGCCGTTCTGGCCGCAATTTTCGGGGTCGTGGGAGCGCTCGCGTCGTTCGGCTCCTCCAGTGCGATTCCTCTTGTTTTCGCCATAGGGCTTCTCTCTTTGATCCTTGTGGTTCCCGCAGCGATCTATGGTGCGTTCACTTCGGCGGTATGGACGCTCACCTTCCGGGCTCTCACGGAGCCGGAGCGAGTGATTCCTGTTCGTGCTGCGCAGCCGATGTCCTACATGCCGCCGGTTCCGTCGGGCGCTCCCGCGCCAGCCGCACCGCCAGCACCACCTGCGCCGCCTTCACCACCGGCTGCTCCGGGTGCTTTCGGTGCTCCGATTCCGCCGCCGCCCATGCCTTCTCCGGAAGGAGAGTAGGCGTTCATGTCCGCAGGACGGCTGCTGATCTGCGCAACACCCATAGGCAATCTGGGGGATGTCACCCTGCGCGTGCTCGATGCCTTGCGTGATGCCGATTCAGTCGCGGCGGAGGACACGCGCGTCACGCGCAAGCTGTTCGCTCGCTACGAGATCGAGACTCCGCTGTTTCCCTACCACGCCCACAACCTCCAACAGCGTACTCCGGAACTCGTCGATCGCATTGCGGCGGGTGAGGTGATCGCTCTCGTGTCCGATGCGGGCACTCCCGGAGTCTCGGATCCCGGGTCGCACCTGGTCGATGCGTGCATCGACGCTGAGCTGCCAGTCGATGTGCTTCCCGGAGCTTCAGCGATCACGACCGCGCTCGTTGCATCCGGGTTGCCCACGTTCGCCTTCTACTTCGGCGGCTTCCTCCCTCGCAAGCAGGGAGAACGTCGACGCCGGCTCGAGTCGCTGCTCGACCTGGACGCGACACTGCTCTTCTATGAGTCGCCGCGTCGTGTCGCTGCGACGCTCGCGAGCATCGCAGCGGTCATGCCCTCGCGACAGGCGGCCATGGCCCGTGAGCTGACCAAGTTGCACCAGGAGGTGGCGCGGGCGTCCGTCGTCGAGCTAGCCGATCAGTTGAGCACCCGTGAGCTCAAAGGCGAGGTAGTGCTCGTGATCGGACCTCCCGGGGTTCGGGAACACGACGAGCTCCCCGATGAGGAGCTCGTCAGAATGGTGCAGGAGCATATGTCGGCCGGCGCGAGTCGAAAGGACGCGGTGAGAACCGTGTCGCACGCCACCGGCATCGCACGCAATCGAGTCTACGAAGTGGCATTGGCCGCTTCTGAGTAGGCCGCGTGCTTGCTGACCGGTCTACTTGGCCTTGATCGTCTTGACGCAGTCCGCACACACAGGACGATCCTTGATTCGCTCGATCTCATCGGGACTTCCACATATGGAGCAGACATCGTTATGCTTCTGAAGGATGATCCGCTCGCCGTCCACGAAGATGGCCATGGGATCCTTCACATTGATGCCGAGCGTGCGGCGCAGTTCCATTGGGATCACTATGCGCCCAAGGTCGTCGACGCGCCTGACGATGCCTGTATCGTTCATTGCGTTCCGCCCTTTCAGTTGACTATCGGCCCGTACCGTCTCTAGATTGGGTTACTCTTAGTGTTCTTCTTTGTGTTCCATACTAGCAATGCTACTTCCAAGATTACCCACGGTTGGGGAGACATAACACATGAGTGGCAATCCGTTTTACCTCACCACGCCCATCTACTATGTAAATTCCGTTCCCCACCTGGGCACGGCGTACACCACGGTGGCGGCTGACGCGCTTGCCCGATACCGCCGCATGACCGGTCACGACGTGCATTTCCTGACCGGCCTCGATGAGCACGGCCAGAAAGTGGCCCAGGCCGC
>DFBG01000154.1:0-1285 GCA_002367305.1 Actinobacteria bacterium UBA3086
GGACTGCGTTCATTCATCACGTTGGGGGGATTCGCCCCAACGTCTCCAACGGAGGTGCTTTCGTACGAGGGTCCCTGGGGAGTCGGATATCTCACGGCGATCGTTGGTCACGGAGCAACACCACGAAGCGGCATGAAGCAGGGTATGGCTGGATCGGCCGAACACCCTCTCGTGACACTCGCTCGTGAGGCCATCACCGCATACGTGAATCACCGGACTATTGTTCAGGCACCTAGTTTGGCCGGCCTCGATCTACCGGGCCAAGCAGGCGCTTTCGTAAGCCTTCACCGCAACGACGAACTCCGTGGATGCATCGGGACCATCATGCCCACCCGCGATACCCTCGCCGAAGAAGTCATCCGGAACGCCATAGAGGCAGCGGTCAATGACCCGCGCTTCGAGGAAATGACGACGGACGAGTTGGTGGATCTGTACATCAACGTGGACGTCCTCCACGCACCGGAGCCCGCGACGTTCGATGAGCTCAATCCCGCCACTTATGGCGTCATCGTCACCTCCGGCCGGCACAGGGGACTACTGCTGCCCGATCTTGAGGGAGTGGACACGGCTCAGATGCAGGTTGATATCGCAACTAGGAAAGCGGGGCTCTCCGTAGGTTCAAAGGTCGAGCTCGAACGCTTCAAGGTGGATCGGTATGCCTGAGCCGCGTGACACTCAGTCGATACGAGTCATCGCCGTGGTCGGCCCCACGGCGACGGGCAAGACATCTCTCGCCGAGGATCTCGCGGTTCGGTACAGCGGTGAGGTGATCAGCGCTGACTCCATGCAGATCTACCGCGGAATGGATATCGGCACCGCCAAGGCACCAGCCGACGAAAGACGTGTGCCATACCACTGCCTGGACCTCACCGACCCGGGAACGGATTTCTCGGCTGCGCTCTTCCAGTCATGCGCCCGCGATGCCATCACGGACATTCACCTGCGCGGAAAGACTCCCATAATCGCGGGCGGGACCGGCCTCTATGTGCGCGCTGCGCTCGACGACATGCGCTTTCCAGCCGGTGACACAGGAAGTTCTGTCCGAGAGGATCTCGAGGCTCGCGCTGAACTCATTGGAGGCGTCGCCCTGCACGCTCAGTTGAGCGAAGTCGATCCCTCTTCAGCGGCGCTTATTCATCCGAACAATGTTCGTCGCACCATCCGCGCACTGGAGATGGTCGCCGAAGGTGCGTCGTACGCAGAACAGGCGGCTGGTTTCGAAATCAGGGAATCCATCTACAACACGGTGTTCATCGGGCTCACCATGCAACGCGACAAGCTCTAC
>DFBG01000154.1:1354-4465 GCA_002367305.1 Actinobacteria bacterium UBA3086
GCGATCACGGCTCAGCAAGCCATCGGATACAAGGAGTTCGTGCCCGTCGTGGAGAAAGGTGCCGACAGGGACACGGCGGTGGAGGAAGTGAAGCGATCCACGCGGCGGTATGCCAAACGACAGTTGACGTGGTTTCGCGGGGATCATCGCATACACTGGATCGATGTCACCGACCTGTCACCTGCTTCAGTGACCGAGCACGCCATTGAACTGCTAGAATCGCTGGAACCTTAGGGTCTCGTCGACCCTGACACCGAGAGGGGATAGGACCGATATGCAACTCGAATTCACCAAGATGCACGGACTCGGCAATGACTTCGTGGTCATCGACGATCTCGCGGAGGATATCGACTTCGCGCCCGAAGCCGTCCAGTGGTTCTGCGACCGCAACTTCGGCATCGGAGGCGACGGGCTCATACTCGTGCGTCCCGCCACTACACCGGACGCCGACTTCTTCATGCTCTACTACAACGCCGACGGTACAACCGCAGAGATGTGCGGGAACGGCATCCGCTGTTTTGCGAAATACCTGGTCGACCACGGTCACATCCCAGCGGATCGTGACGACCTCGCGGTCGAAACGCTGGGCGGCATCAAGCAAATCTCGGTGACGCGTGATGACACGGGCAAGATGCATATGGCCACCGTTAACATGGGCACGCCCGAGTTGCGTCCAGCTCAGATTCCGGTCGACTTCACCGGTGAGCAGGTGTTCGAGTGCCCGCTGGAGACCGAACTCGGCACGTTCAAGGTCACCGTGGTGTCCATGGGAAACCCCCATTCTATTATTTGGGTTGACGATGTCGACGCGGCACCGGTCGACACCGTCGGACCTCTAATCGAGACCGATGCCCGCTTCCCGCAGAAAACCAATGTCGAGTTCGCCCAGTTCGCGGGTGATGACCGCATTCTGCTTCGTGTGTGGGAGCGCGGTGTGGGCGAGACGCTCGCCTGCGGAACGGGTGCGTGTGCCACACAGGTTGCGGCCACGCTCAGCTGCCTCGTGGGTCGTGAGTCAGTCATTGAGTTGCCCGGCGGAGAGTTGCATACGCGCTGGTCAGAGGAGGGTCCCGTGTATATGACGGGTCCTGCCAGCGAGGTGTTCTCGGGCGTTATCGACCTCGACGAGGACGACGACGTCGATTAGAACTCCCCGCCTCATCGAATATCCCGCACACGCTTGATGCGCTTTTGCTACCATGTTTCATCATCACGCGGGCAGTCCTGCTGTTCGCTTGCACCGCGACCGTTCAACGTAATTCGTGAAGGGGATGTCATCCACTGTGAGGACCGCAAGCCGTATCGAGCACTTGCCTCCGTATCTGTTCGCAGAGATCGACCGCAAGAAGGCAGAGAAAGTAGCCCAGGGAATCGACGTCATTTCACTCGGCATCGGTGACCCCGATACGCCTACGCCGGATCACATCGTCGATGCCATGGCTGAGGCCATCCGCAACCCTGCGAACCACCGCTATCCCAGCTACTACGGCGCGAAGCGTTATCGTGACGCCGCTGCACAGTGGATGAAGAACCGCTTCGATGTTGATGTCGACCCGGATGAAGAAACAGTCGCCCTCATCGGCAGCAAGGAAGGTCTTGCTCATATCTTCCTCGCATTCGTGGATCCCGGTGACTACACGCTCGTCCCCGGCTGCGGCTATCCCGTATATCACACGGGCGGCATCCTGGCCGGCGGCAAGAGCCACTTCATGCCCATGACTGAGGAGAACAACTTCCTCGCGGACTTCGAGTCCACTCCTCCGGAGATCCTGGCCAAGGCCAAGATGATGTTCCTCAGCTACCCCAACAACCCGACTTCGGCCATCGCGACGCCTGAGTACTTCGACAAGGCCATCGCGTTCGCCAAGAAGCACGATCTACTGCTGATCCACGACAACGCCTACTGCGAGATCGGCTTCGATGGCTATGAGCCCATCAGCCTCATGGAGCGTCCCGGAGCCAAGGAAGTAGCTATCGAGCTCTTCAGCTGCTCCAAGGCGTACAACATGACCGGTTGGCGTGTTGCTTTCGCCGTGGGCAACCCCTTGGCGATCAAAGCGCTGGGCACCGTCAAGAGCAACATCGACTCCGGTGTGTTCACCGCCGTGCAGGACGCCGCGATCCAGGCGCTGCTTGGGCCGCAAGACCACGTGCATGAGCTCGTGGAGATGTATCAGCACCGTCGCGACCTCGTGATCGACGGTCTCGCCAAGATCGGACTCAAAGCACATCCGTGCAAGGGAACGATCTTCGTCTGGGTCAAGGTGCCTGACGGATACGGCTCAGCCGAGTTCGCCACTAAGGTTCTGGAAGAGGCCAACGTCATCATCGCCCCGGGCAACGCATACGGCCCCAGCGGTGAGGGCTACATCCGCATCTCACTCGCCACGCCGGACGATCGCCTCATCGAGGCTCTCGGACGCATCGAGGCCACCCTGTAGGAGAGGCCCTTCTCATGGGCAATCGTTTCAAACCAGAAGATGTCGTCAACGAGCACCGCGCCACTGCGGTGCTCGTCGGCGTTGATGTCGGTAATAGCGGGTGGCCGGTAGAAGAGTCACTAGCTGAGCTTGAGAGACTGGTCCATACCGCCGGCGCCGACGTGGTCGCCACGGCGACACAGCGCATGGAAAAGCCCAACCCGCGAACGTTCATCGGCAAGGGCAAGGCTGGGGAGATCGCGGATCTCGCTGTCGAACTCTCGGCCGATCTCGTCGTCTTTGACGACGACCTCTCTCCTCGGCAACAGGCCAACGTAGAAGATCTCCTCGCCAACGTGCGGGTTCTGGACAGAACGGCCCTCATTCTGGAGATATTCGCGATGCATGCGGTCAGCCGCGAGGGTAAGTTGCAGGTTGAGCTTGCGCAACTCGAGTACCTGCTGCCGCGACTACGTGGTCTGTGGGGGCATCTGGAACGTGAACGTCTCGGTGGTGGACGTGGTGCGCGTTTCGGCGCAGGAGAGTCTCAGCTCGAGACTGACAGGCGTTTGGCACGTCGGCGTATCGCTGACCTGAAGCGTGAACTCAAGACGGTCAGGGCGTCTCGTGAGCTGCAGCGCAAGGCCCGCGCAGACTCGGGCGTGTACAAGGTGGCGCTCGTCGGCTATAC
>DFBG01000098.1:0-13015 GCA_002367305.1 Actinobacteria bacterium UBA3086
GAGACGGAGGCCGCATGGGGCAGGTTGCCCTCCGGCAATGCGGTCATCAAGGGGGATCCATTGTTCCCCAGGATCTACGAGGACAAATAGCACGAAATTGAACGGGGGAGGGGTGTCATGGGAAATCATGGACCGGTGGATCTGCCCAAGCTAGGTGGACAGACCGCAGACACGCACGCGCACCTGGACATGCTCGACGATCCTGCAGGTGCACTGGAGCGTGCTGCGATCGCGGGCGTCATGTTCGTCGCGACCGTGGTCGATGTGACCGAGGCTCCGCACGGAACTTTTGACTCTTTGAGCAGTTGGCTCGAGGAAGCTCAACGACGGCTGGACGAGTGGGAGATCCCTCACGGCCGCCCGCCCGAGGTGCGCATCATCGTCGGGGCCCATCCGCACAACGCGAGTGCTTTGGGCGATGAGGAGATGCGTCTTCTGCTCCGGCTCGCCAAGGATCCGCGCGTTGCGGCAATCGGTGAGATCGGACTGGATTTCCACTATGACCACTCGCCTCGGGATGCCCAGCGCTGGGCATTTCGCCAGCAACTCGAGGTCGCTCATACGGTCGGACTCCCCGTCGTGGTCCACCTGCGGGATGCACACGAGGAGGGCCTGGCCATTCTCGAGCAGGTCGGCGTTCCGAAGGCGGGATGCATCATTCACTGCTACACGGCAGATGCCGAACTCGTTGAGCGCTTCCTCCAGCTGGGCTGTCATATCTCGTTCGCGGGTCCCCTCACGTTCAGAAAGGCCGACGCGATTCGGAGTGCTGCCCAACAGGTGCCGCTCGATCGCGTTCTAGTCGAAACGGACAGTCCTTTCTTGGCGCCGGAGCCATACCGTGGAACCACCAATGAGCCGGCCTTTGTGGTACTCACAGCGGCGAAGCTTGCCGAGATCCATGGTGTGGATACGGTGGACATGGCCCGTGCCACCATGGAGAACGCGCGGGCTCTTCTCGGCGGAACACGGGAGATCTGAATGACCGCACCCACAATCCTCTGTGTTGCAGGTAGCCCCCGCCGACACGGGAATAGCGAACTGTTGCTTGATTCCTGTGTTCGCGGAATCGAGGAAGCGGGAGGCATCGCGGATCGACTCGAGGTCGTGGAGTACGACATCACGCCGTGTCAGGGCTGCAATGCCTGTTCGCTCACCGAGGAGTGTGTGATCTCCGATCGCATGCGCGAGATCTACCCTCGTATCGATGCTGCCGACGCCATCGTGATCTCTTCGCCCGTGTACTTCGCCACCGTTCCGGCAGTGCTGAAGGCGCTCTATGACCGCTGCCAGCCCTATTGGGCTCGACAGCACGTGCTCAACCAACCTGCTCCAGCGCGTCGCCCAGGAGCCTTGTTGCTCGTGCGAGGTGCGGGTGATCCGTACGGATTCGAAGCTGCCGTTCTCACGACCAAGAGTGTATTCGCGGTGTTGGGTATCGATCTCGTTGACACGATCGAGGTGGAGGGCGTCGATTCACCCAGTGAACTCGGGCGACATCCTGATTCGATCGCGCGTGCCGAGGAGCTCGGTTCGACTCTCGTCGGCCGTACTTTGGAGTATCGCCGATGATCGGTTGCGCGGCCTGACGTCAGGGCCTCTCCAGTTTGAGGTGCGTGCCGTCTCCGCGTATACTGGGAGCGTTCTGCAACTTGTCCGTTAAGACGAAAGGGTTACATGGGAGAACGGCCGACAGGCGCGGCGCGATTCCTAAAAACCCACTACATCATCGCAGCTCTCATTCCAGCACTCATCATCATACTGAGCGTCACTGGTTTCGTATGGGCCCAGAAGGGCGTGACCGTCATGGTCGACGGGGCGTCCTCCTTCTACAAAACACAATCCGACGATGTCGCCGGCCTGCTCGATCAGGCTGAGATCGTCGTGTCCGATGGCGATGTCGTCACTCCCGCGCTCGCTGCGCAGGTCGAGGACGGCATGATCGTCGTAGTTCGTCATGCGGTTCCAGTCACTGTGGTCATCAGTGGTGAGGCGACGGAGATCAATGTCATCGGTCTCACGGTCGCGGATGCGTTGGTCGCTCTTGGCGTGGACCCCTCGACGGGTCTGCTCGTGGAGCCTGCGCTCGATGCGCCACTCGCGGCCGATATGACCATCCAGACGAGCGAGATGTTCGTTCGTCTCGTCGAGGAACGCCGCGAGATTCCCTTCGAGACCACCACGCGCAACGATGCCACGCTCGCCCAGGGCACCCGCAAGGTCGAGACCGAGGGAGTGCCGGGCAGCGAACTGCTCGTCTATGAGGTCATCGTGATCGATGGCGTCGAGGGAGATAGAACCCTCAAGGCTCAGGCTGCCGTGACTGAGCCGGTCGATGAAGTCGTGGTTCTCGGGACCAAGCGTTCTGTGGGACACACCACGGTCTCTCGTGACACCACCGAATGGCGCACGGCGGTCTGTTCCTGGTACGGACCAGGATTCTATGGCCGCACGACGGCGAGTGGTCTCACCCTCACTGAGGATTCCGTGATCGTGGCTCATCGGACGCTGGCCTTTGGGACTCGTATCGAGTTCTCCTATAACGGCCGTACTGTGGTCGCCGAGGTGCAGGATCGCGGTCCGTTCGCATCAGGTCGTACGTTCGACTTGGGTCCTGGAGTGGCCAAGGCGCTGGGCTTCTCTGGCGTCCGCTCCGTCTCGTACCGCATTCTGGGCAACTGATTCCCATGCCGCACTCGAGCCTGGCATCGCCGTCGGCGACGCGGGCCGTTCTTGCCACTCACCGCCTCGCCACCAAGAAGTCCTTAGGCCAGCATTTCCTCATCGACGACAACGTCGTCGGACGCATTCTTGATCTGGCCGACCTCGATGGGTCTGAGTCCGTGCTGGAGATCGGTCCCGGGATAGGAACGCTCACGGTGGCACTCTGCGAGCATGCTGCGCAGGTGGTCGCGGTCGAGCGTGATGAGGAGCTCTTGCCGGCCCTGCAGGAGACCACCGAGTTCTGCACCAACCTGCGCGTCGTGAGAGATGATGCGGTGCGTGTGGATCCGGCCGAACTGATGACACCTGCGGGACCACCCGTGGCGCTCGTCGCCAATCTGCCGTATGCAGTAGCGGCCACCGTCGTTCTTCGCTTCTTTCAGGAGATCCCTTCACTGCGCACGGCTGTGGTCATGGTCCAGGCCGAGGTCGCCGCGCGCATGTCGGCACACCCCGGAACCAAGGACTACGGCGCTTACACGGTCAAGCTTCGGCTGTCAGCGGAGCCAACGGGTCACTTTGGCGTTGCGCGCAGCTGTTTCATGCCTCCTCCTCGTGTTGACTCGACGGTGATCAGGCTCGATAGGGTCACGTCGGTATCTCAGGAGATGGCACGCGCGACGACGACAACCGCTGAAGCGGCATTCGCCCAGAGGCGCAAGACGATTCGGAATTCGATCAAATCAGTGACGGGAGTGTCTGGCGAGAGCCTCGATGAGGCGTTGGATGCCGCCGGTATCGATGGCCGACGAAGGGCCGAGACATTGTCAGTCGACGAATTCCTGGACTTGGGGTCGAGAATGCGCAAATATGGCCTTTTACCTTGAGTTTTTCGCCTAGGTGAAGTATACTCTCCTCCGTGTAAAAGGAGGCTTTGCATGGAAGATGTCGCACGTCGTGTTCAGACCGTCGGTCGCATTCGCACCGATCTCGCGGAGCTCGCTGGAACCCGTATGCGCCTTCGCGCGAACATGGGTCGCTCCAAAATCATCGAACGTGAGGGAGTGCTCGAGCAGACGCACCCCAGTTTGTTCGTTGTGAAGGTCGATGAGAAGCGTGATCGCACGGCCAGGGTGTCATACAGCTACGTTGACGTTCTGACCGGTACGGTCGAGCTCACCCACGTAGAGAGCGGTGAGAATCTGCTTCCCTGGCTCGCCTAGACACAGGGAATCGGTCTTGTACGATAGGCGCGGAGCATCTGCTCCGCGCTTTTTCGTTTTGACGACCTTATTTCGGGGGCAGCATGGACCGCGTCATCATCACAGCACCCGCGAAGATCAACCTCCATCTGGCGATCGGTGCGCGCCGTGCCGACGGATACCATGACGTGGAGACCGTGTTCCAGGCCCTGCGGATCGCCGATCTCGTCGATGTTCGCCTGGCCGACAGACTCTCCCTGACCTGTTCGCCGGAGATGGGGCTGGCCGAGACCGAGAATCTGGCCTACCGGGCGGCAGAGGCCCTCGGGCAACGTCTGGGACGTGATCCAGATGTCTCCATCTCGATTCGAAAGGTGCTTCCAGCGGGAGCGGGGCTGGGCGGCGGCAGTGCCGACGCGGCTGCAGTGCTCGCCGGAATGGCGATTCTCTGGGGTATCGATCCTGCCGACCCTCTGCTCGTCTCCGTCGCCGCCGACTTAGGCGCGGATGTTCCCTTCTTCCTGTTGGGTGGCGCCGGCCTCTACACGGGGCGCGGGGATGAGTTTGTGCGTGCACTACCCCATGTCTCCGTGCCTGTAGCATTGGTCAAACCACCCGAGCCGGTGTCTACCGCGCAGGCGTACGCTGCATTCGACCGACTGCCCTTGGCGCCGATGTCTGATATCAGCGTGCTTGCGGAGGCGTTGGCCTCTGGCGACCCGGCGGCGGTGGCCCGCGCGACATTCAACAACATGACTCAGGCATCGATCGATGTGGTGCCTTCTGTCGGTGAAGCACTTGCGCTCTGCCAGTCGATAACGGGGGTCTTGGGTTCCATGGTGGCCGGGAGCGGCTCTGCGGTGTGTGCGTTCTGTGAGAGCGATGAGGTCGCGAAGCGTGTCGCCGATGCAGCGTCGCGACTCGGCTGGTGGTCGGCGCCGACGAGGACGTCCTCGCATGGTGTGATCAGCATAGGGAGGGACGCTTCGTGAAGATGGTGAATGCGGTGGTTCTTGCCGGGGGCGACGGCATGGTCATCGATTCGGAGTATCGCTTCAAAGGTTTGCTCCCTATAGCAGGTCGCCCCATGGTCTCGTGGGTCGTGGATGGCCTCCGGGAGTCGGAGACGGTAGGCGAGGTTGCGGTCGTTCTGCCCACGGCAGAGAACCTGGGCTCGTGGGTGGACACCGTCGACAAGCTCGTGCTGGGACATGAATCATTCATCGACAACCTCTCGGCAGGCATGGATGCCTTTCGCGACGAGCGACCAGTGCTCGTCGTCACCGGCGATGTGCCGACGATAACCGGCGAGGCGATCGATGACTTCGTGCGGCAGGCGCTTGAGCGCGATGCCGAGTTCGCGTACGCCATTGTTCATGAGGAAGCGATGGAGGCGGCTTTCCCTGGAGGGAAGCGAACCTATATCAAAATGGCGCGGGGTCGCGTCACCGGGGGAAATGTTGCGATTCTGACGCCGGACGTGCTCGCTCGCAACAAGGATTTCGGGCAGAAGCTGTTCCAGACACGCAAGAGGGCCTCAAGCATGGCGCGACTCCTAGGAGCACGCGTCGTGATAGGGCTGTTGACGGGGAGGTTGGATTCAGCGGAACTTGAGCGCAGAATGGAGAAGCTGCTCGATGCTCGCTGTCGAGCGGTGTTCTCGGCTCACGCGTGTATAGGCATGGATGTGGACAAGCGGGAGGATAGAGAACTTTTGGAGCGAACGGTATTCGCACAAGACAGGTAGGATTCATGCAGGCGCGTGCCGAATACAGAACGTATCTGAACAAGAAAGTCTAGTAACGTTCGATTCACCGGGGGGTAATCGAGTGTTCGAAGGGGGAAGCATGGAGATCACGAAGGTCACGTTGCGGCCTGTGGCCATGAACAAAGTGTGTGCTATCGCGAGTATCGTGATCCAGGACTCGTTCGTAGTGCATGATCTACGAGTGGTCAACGGAGACAAAGGCCTATTCGTCGCGATGCCGTCACGCAAGCTCCCCAACGGGGACTTCCGAGATATCTGTCATCCCATCAACACGGATGCGCGCAATGAGATCCAGCGCGCTGTACTGGAGCAGTTCGCCGAAGAGGGCGGAGTCGAGGCATTCGCCAGCGCGGCGGATTCGTTCGGCAACTGACGGTCCTTCGGCATTCGAATTCGCTCATCATATGTGTCAATATGCAGCGTCACCCTTTTGGGGTTTGACGCTTGTATGCCCCTTACCTAGTATTCAGGGGTACATCACTGGGGCGTGGCCAAGTGGCAAGGCATCGGCCTTTGGCGCCGACATTCGTAGGTTCGAATCCTACCGCCCCAGCCATTGAACTCACGCGGTCGCAGAATGCGCGCCGACAACGAATAAGGAGTAGCGATGGGTGTCACCGCTCTCATCCTCGCCGCAGGTGCGGGAACACGCATGAAGTCCGAGATCCCCAAGGTGGCACATGAGGTTCTCGGCACGCCTATGGTCAGGTTGGTGGTCGCCGCCGCCCGTCAGGCGGGATGCGATCGTGTTGTGGCGGTGACGGGTCACGGGGCGGAGTTCGTCGAGGCGCTCTTGGACGACGTGCAGTGCGTGCGGCAGGAGCAGCGGCTCGGCACGGGGCACGCCGTCATGTGCGCTCGCGGCGCCCTCATGCCCGCTGAAGGTTCGCTCGTCGTTCTCTCAGGTGATTCTCCTCTGCTGCGTCCGGAAACGATCGATGCACTGGTGCAGGAGCGCGAGAGATCAGGCGCCGCCATCGCAGTTCTCACCGCAGAGATGGACGACCCTGCCGGCTACGGGCGGATCGTGCGAGGCCCTCGCGGTGAGGTCCTGGGAATTGTGGAACACAAGGATCTCGCGCCACAGCAGATGGACATCGCTGAGATCAATACGGGCACGTACTGTTTCGACGCTGCCGTACTCTTTGCCCATCTCGACAAGCTCGACACTGATAACGCGCAGGGCGAGTTCTATCTCACCGACATGGTCTCGGTGTTCCATCGAGAGGGTCTTGGTGTCGTCGGCGTTCCCACTGACGAGCCGCAGGAGACGATCGGGGTCAACAGCAGAGTCCAGCTCGCTCAGGCGACCCGTGTGCTTCAGCAGCGGATCAACGAGCGCCATATGATAGACGGCGTGACTATGGTCGACCCGAACCTCGTGTGGATCGGGCCGGACGTCGAGTTGGAGCAGGATGTGGTGATCGAGCCCATGACGTTCCTGATGGGGGCCACCACGGTGGAGCGGGGCGCGCATATCGGTCCCAGCACTCGGATCACCGACTCGAAGATAGGCCCCGATGCCCGTGTTGATGCCTCGGTGCTGATCGGCGCCAACGTTGGGCGGGACGCGACGGTCGGACCAGTCTCCTATCTGCGGCCGGGAACGGTTCTCATGGCTGATTCCAAGGTCGGGGCGTGTGTCGAGATAAAGAAGTCCACGGTGGGGGAAGGTTCCAAAGTGCCCCACCTCTCCTACATAGGAGATGCCACGATCGGAAAGGGCGTCAACGTGGGAGCTGGGTCCATCACCTGCAACTACGACGGTGCGCGCAAGCATGCGACGGTCATCGAGGATGGTGCTTTCATCGGCTCTGATACCATGCTCGTAGCGCCGGTCACCATAGGACAAGGTGCGGTCACTGCCGCGGCCAGTGCTATCACGCGTGATGTTGCGGCTGGGAGTCTCGGAGTCGAGCGCTCAGAGCAGCGAACGGTCGAGGGTTGGGCCGATCGGAAACGTGCCGCTGGCGCTGAAGATACAGAACGAGGGAGCGAGGCGTAGCATGACCGATGTCGGCAAGCGCATGATGGTGTTCACGGGCACTTCCAATCCGGAACTCGCCGAGGGTGTCGCGGAGCATCTGGGTATTGAGCTCGGGAACGTCAAGATCAAGAAGTTCGCCAATGGTGAGATATACGTGAGGTTCCTCGAATCCGTTCGAGGTGCCGACGTGTTCCTCGTCATGTCGAGTTGTTCTCCGGTCAACGCCAATCTCATGGAACTCATGATCATGGTCGATGCTGCCAAGCGGGCGAGCGCTCGTAAGATCACGGCGGTTGTCAGCCATTATCCGTATGCACGTCAGGACAAGAAATCCGCAGCCCGTGAGCCGATCACTGCGAAACTCATCGCGGACATCCTCACGACTGCCGGTGTTGATCGCGTCATCACCATGGATCTGCATCAGGGTCAGATACAGGGCTTCTTCAATCAATCGGTCAACCACTTGACGGCCCTCCCGATCCTGGCGGATTACATCGAGAGTCTCAATCTTGAGAATCTCTGCGTGGTCTCGCCAGACGTCGGTCGCGTGAAGGTCGCCAAGAAGCTTGCTGACATGCTCGGCGGTGGCCTCGCGATCATGCACAAGGGTCGCCCCGACCACAATGTTGCCGAGATCACTCACGTCATCGGTGAGGTCGAGGGAAAGACCTGCATCATCACTGACGACATGATCGATACGGCCGGTTCGGTGACCGAAGGTGCCAAGAGTCTGGTGACGAAAGGTGCCGAGGCTGTATATGTAGTGGCCACTCATGGTATCTTCAGCGGCCCGGCTTATGATCGAATCGAGGCATCTCCGATCAAAGAGGTTATCGTGACGAACACTGTCCCGGTGCCCGAGGAGAAGCGTGGTGGTTGCATCCGGGTGCTCTCGGTCGCGCCGCTCTTTGCGCATGCCATACAGAACGTTTACAACAACGACTCAGTGTCTGAACTGTTTGACCCTGATTTTCAGCCGTAGTAACTCGTCCGTGCCCAAACAAGGGGGCATCGGACCGAAAGGAGTGCAACCAGAATGACAGAGACAGTATCGATCACCGCCTCGCCGAGGACGGTGGTGGGCAAGGCCAATCGTCGCCTCAGCTCGGAGGGCATGATTCCCGCAGTGGTGTACGGCGCCGGTCGCGACTCACTGGCCCTGTCCGTTTCCCGTCACGATTTTGAGCTCATGATGTCGCACCACGCACTGGGTGCAACGGTCATTCAGCTCAACGTGGAGGGCGAGGGCAAGCCGGTCAACACCGTCATCAAGGATATGCAGACGAGCCCGATCAAGGGCGAGATCATCCATATCGACTTCATGGCGATCCGCATGGACGAGAAACTGCAGGCATCCGTGCCGCTGCATCTCGTTGGCGACTCGGTCGGCGTCAAAGCCGGTGGCGTTGTCATGCACAACATGCACGAGGTTCTGATCGAGGCGCTGCCCATGGATCTGCCGTCGGTCATCGAGATCGACATCACGGATCTGGAAGTCGGCAGCAATCTTCACGCGAGCGACATCGTTGCTCCCTCCGGTGTCACCGTCGTCGACGACCCACAGGCGCTCGTTTGCTCGGTCACGACCCCGATGGCTGAGGTTGAAGAAGAGGCAGCCGAGGGCGAAGAGGCTGAAGAGCCCGAGCTCATCGGTGGGTCCGATGAGGACGAGTCGGAAGAGGCGTAGTAGAGCGCATGACTCGCATGATCGTAGGATTGGGCAACCCTGGTCCCGACTACGCGAACACGCGTCACAACGCCGGCTTCATGGCCGTCGATCTCATAGCGGATAATCTGCGCGCGTCGTACTGGAAGGATGAGTACGGCGCGCGTACTGCGCTCGTTCGCCTTGGCGACGAGGATATCCTCCTTGTGGAGCCTCAGACGTTCATGAATCTCTCCGGCACCGCGATTCGCAATCTGGCGAACGAATATGACGCCGCCGTCTCGGAGATCATCGTGGTCCACGACGATCTGGATCTGCCTCTCGGGTCGGTCAAGGTGAAGCGTGGCGGCGGTCACGGTGGGCACAACGGCCTTCGATCGGTCAACGAGAAGTTGGATGACAACGGGTATCTCAGAGTACGCGTGGGGATTGGACGTCCTCCGGGACGAATGGACCCGGCGGACTACGTGCTCCAGCGAATGAAGCCTGCGGTCGCCGATGAGCTGGAAGCTGTCATTCCAACTGCCGCACAGGCCGCGATTCACATACTCGAACACGGTGTGGATTCGGCGATGAGGGAGTTCAACGCATCCCCAGTGTGAGAACCTGAGAACGCTTCATAGCAAATGGTCAAAGGGCTGCCTCGAGGGCAGCCCTTTTCAATGCTATCTGGGGTGGTCCGCTACCTGAGGTAGTCCATGGGGTCGACGGGAGTTCCGTTGACGCGTATCTCGAAGTGCAGGTGCGGCCCCGTGGAGTATCCGGTCGAGCCGACGGTGCCGATCCGGTCACCCTTGCTCACCTGTTGGCCGACGCTCACCCTGATGCCGCCCGAGCGCTGATGTGCATAGAGGGACACGACGCCGTTGCCATGGTCGATCATGACCATGTTGCCGTAGCCGCTGCTATAGGAGGCGTGGATGACCTCGCCATCGCCGGTGGCCACGATGGCTGCTCCGTCGATCGATTGCGCGGGGCTAAGATTTCGACCGATATCGATACCCGTGTGTAGCTTGCGAGTTCCGAAGATGGGATGAATGCGATAGCCAAAGGGGGAGCTAACTCGGTAGAAGCCGGGAACTGGCCAGGCCATGACTCCGTTGTACTGTCCGGAACCCGAGGACGACCCGTTCTTGAGTTCGTTCTCGATCCGACGGGACTCGGCCTCTTCGGCCTCGGCGATCGCCTTGAGGCGTGCGGCGTTCGCCTCGCTCTCCTCGTACAGGGCGGCTTTCTGATCGTATATGTTCTCTTGTGCGTCCACCTTGACTTGGCGCTGCGATTGCAGTGAGCGCAGACTCGCCTCGACGGCTTGTGCCTCTGCGCGTAGCGTGCTCACCGCTTCGAGGTCGTCGTCCAAGTCGGCCTTCTGCTGTTCGAGATCCTGCTTGGTATCGGCCAGGACCTCGGCGATGTCGTTGTTGTGATCCATGACGCGCTGAACGAGCGTGGTTCGAGCGATCAGGTCGCTGAAATCCTTGGCATCCAGAAGCAGGTCGAGGTAGAAGAATGCGCCCTGCTTGTAGGAGCTTGTCATGTTGTCGCTGAGGATGCCCTGCTGATGTTCGAATTCGGCGGCGGTTTCGGCGATGCTGTTCTCTTTGAGCGAGATTGCCGCGCGGAGGTCGTCGACCTGAAGAATCAGCTGATTCGTGCGTGCCGTCGCTTCCGCGATCTTGGGATCGAGTTCTCTGACCGCGCTCTCAAGAGTGGAGAGTTGTTGGTCGAGAGCCTCGGTCTCAGCCTTGAGTTCATCGGCAATCGCATCTGCCGCGTCGGCAGCCTTGCGTGCGTCCTCGGCTGCCTGTTTGGCGGCATTGAGCTCACTCTGCGTGGCCGCAGGAGCGATCGCGACGCAGGAGAAGACAAGGGCAAGCGAAAGCAGGAGTGAAGCGTATGCGCTGCTGCGTTTCATTGCTGTGGTTCCTCCGGTCGGCTGCTGCGACTAAGTGGTGTGTCCGTCGGAAGGCGCATCGTACGCCCGTCCATAGTACCAAGTGCCAAGGGGTATATACAAACTCAGCATGGCTTATACTGACAGCAGAGAAGATTCTCCGACTAGAAAGGATCGTCATGGATCAAACACCTGAGGTCCCTGCAGAGGTTATCGACAGGCCCGGCCCAGCAAGTGAATCGAGCAAGATTCTTGCCGCCTTGGGTTACGTTCTCGTAGTTCCGGCGATAATCGCCCTGTTTCTCGATCCCTACAAGACGGAGAAGTTCGTTAGATTCCATGCGTTCCAGGCGATTGCTCTTTGGCTCGCTGCCATGGTGCTCGGCTTGGTTCCCTTTGTGGGAGTCCTTGTTGGCTTCGCGGCCTTCGTCTACGCCATCTTCCTGGCTGTGAAAACTTGGGGTGGGGAGTATGTGGAAATTCCTGTCCTGTACGGATTCATCAAGAGCTACGTAGAGGGCTAGTGTTCGAACATTAGTTGCGCACGGGTTCTGTCTCCCGTGCGATGCGCCAATCACTGTCACCGGGGCCGGGCACTATTAGTGCTCGGCCTTGGTCGTCCACCATGAATAGCCCGAGCGAGTGATCCGCCGCATATTCCTCAGCATCCGCGGGGCCTGCGACGAAGAGGGCAGTCGACAGGATGTCGGAGTCCAGGCCACTGCTCGTCCCCACCACGGTGAGCGAGCGAAGCCCGCGGGCGGGTTCTCCCGAGGCCGGGTCGATGATGTGGTGATAGCGGATTCCGTCGGACTCGAAGTAGCGTTGATAGTCGCCTGATGTCGATACGGTGACGTTCCCGGTCGCCTCGATCACGGTGACTATCGACGAGGGATCGCGAGGATCTTCGACGCCGATGCGCCAAGGCGAGCCGTCAGGCTTATCGCCGAACGTGAGGGTGGTGCTTCCCGCGGTTAAGAGGGCTGCGTCGACCGCGCTCGCTTGTAGGACCCCCAGTGCCGCGTCGAGCGCGAGGCCCTTGGTCGCGCCACCCGCATCGATACCACCTGCTTCGAGCGCCGCATTGATCTCCGCACGGCGCGGTACGCGTCCGCCGTTCTCGAACGACCAGGCCTGGGTGACATCGAACAGCGCGAGTGAGAACCACCGCTCAACTTCGAGACTCTGAATCGCCGATGCAATCTCTTTGATGGCGGCCGGCGACGCGCCCTCGTCCTGATTGTGCCTCGCGAGTGCGGATCCAGGTTCGTGGACGTCCAGTTCCGTCTCGATTCCATCCATGACCTCGAAGGCCGTATCGATCGCGTCTCTGACGGCGCTCTCGTCCTCGCCGTAGGCCGTTATCGTCACAATCGTACCCAAGGCCTCTCTGGCGTCGCGGACGGGCTCAGCGGTCTCTGAGCACCCCGTCGTGAAGAACGCGAGGGCAAGGAGGTTGATGATCAGTACGCGGGTGGTTCGTCGCATGCTGTTTCCCGGGGCTCGATCGAGGCGTGTGTGACATGGATTGCCCATGTCGTTGTGGCTAGTATACTTGTCCGATATGTTCGGCCCTCGGGGGTACGAACCTTTGTGAGATCACTTGTTCGGAGGTCGACTGAATGTTCCGTATCGTACACAAGCGACAGTTGTCCGACGCCGTTTTTGAGATGGGCGTCGAGGCTCCTCGTATCGCGCGCAAGGTTCAGGCCGGACAGTTCCTCATGCTCCGGGTGAATGAGACCGGCGAGCGGATCCCGCTGACGTTCAGTGACTGGTCCGCCGATGAGGGCTGGGTGCGCTTCATCTTCATGCGCGTCGGCAAGACCACGCA
>DFBG01000098.1:13093-13736 GCA_002367305.1 Actinobacteria bacterium UBA3086
GCCATGGCTCAGGCGGGCAACGCCGTGACGGTAATCCTCGGCGCGCGCAATGCCAGCTTGCTGATACTTCAGGATGAGTTCGAGGCGCTGCCGGGCGTCGAGGTAGTGGTTTGCACGGATGACGGTTCCGCTGGACGCAAGGCCTTGGTTACCGCTCCGCTGAAGGAGATGTGCGAGGCAGGTACGGTCGATCACGCCATGGCGATCGGGCCGGCCATCATGATGAAGTTCTGCGCGGCCACCACCAAGGACTTCGCCGTCCCTACGATCGTGTCGCTCAATCCGATCATGGTCGACGGAACGGGAATGTGCGGAGCGTGTCGCGTCACGGTGAACGGGGAGACCAAGTTCGGCTGCGTCGACGGACCGGATTTCGACGGCCATGCCGTGGACTTCGAGGAGCTCATGAGTCGTCAGCGCATCTACGCCGATGATGAGCGACTGGCCGATGCTGATTACAGTCAGGGGTGCGCATGTCACCAGTAGATGAGACCCCCGGTTCGACCGGCGCAGTTCCTGCCGACAAGCCCCGCCATCGACCCACGAAGGGTCCGCGGGTGCCCATGCGGGAGCAGGACGCCGCCGAGCGCGCCGTCAACTTCGATGAGGTGGCGATCGGGTATTCCGCCGACGAGGCACACGC
>DFBG01000098.1:13888-14110 GCA_002367305.1 Actinobacteria bacterium UBA3086
CGCGTGTGCCCGCAGGAGGAGCAGTGCGAGGCTGCGTGCGTTCTCGCCCGCAAGGGTGAACCCGTCGCCATCGGGCGCCTGGAGCGTTTCTTGGGCGACCATGATCTCGCGTGTGAGATCGACCATCGCTGTGCGCCCGAGGTGGGCGAGCCCAGCGGCAAGCGTTGCGCTGTGGTGGGATCGGGACCGGCCGGTCTCGCGTGTGCCGGAGAGCTACGACGT
>DFBG01000175.1 GCA_002367305.1 Actinobacteria bacterium UBA3086
TACAGGAAAAACCCTGCTCGCTCGTGCAGTTGCAGGCGAAGCGGCCGTGCCGTTCTTTTCCATCTCCGGATCGGATTTCGTGGAGATGTTCGTCGGTGTCGGCGCCAGCCGCGTCCGCGACCTGTTCGAGCAGGCCAAAGCGGCCTCTCCGAGCATCATATTCATGGATGAGATCGACGCAGTCGGGCGCCAGCGCGGTGCGGGCCTGGGTGGAGGACACGACGAGCGCGAGCAGACGCTCAACCAGTTGCTTGTGGAGATGGATGGCTTCGATGTCAAGGATAACGTGATCCTGATCGCCGCCACCAACCGCCCTGACATCCTGGATCCGGCGCTGTTGCGTCCGGGCCGTTTTGATCGTCAGATCACCGTGGACCGTCCCGACAAGCGGGGTCGCGAGGGTATTCTCAAGATCCATACGCGAGGCAAGCCGCTTGCGGACAACATTGAACTTGAGATACTTGCGTCGCGTACTCCCGGATTCACCGGTGCCGACTTGGCCAACTTGGTCAATGAGGCCGCACTTCTCGCCGCTCGTCATGGCAAGAAGCGGATCGATATGGAAGAGCTTGAAGAGGCCATTGAGCGTGTGATCTCAGGCCCAGAGCGTAAGAGCAGGCTCATCTCGGATGAAGAGAAGAAGACCATCGCCTTCCATGAGGCGGGACACGCACTCGTCGGCCATATGCTCAAGAACACCGACCCGGTACACAAGATCAGCATCATCGCGCGCGGTCAGGCTTTGGGCTACACGCTTTCGCTTCCCAACGAGGATCGGTTCCTCACCTCACGCCAGCAGATGTTGGACAACCTCGCCATGTTCCTTGGTGGACGTGTTGCCGAGGAACTTGCCATGGGTGACATCACTACCGGCGCGAGCAACGACATCGAGCGTGCCACCAAGATGGCCAAGCAGATGGTCACGCGATTCGGCATGAGTGAGAAACTCGGCCCGCAGACATTTGGCGAGGCCAGCCACGAGGTGTTTCTTGGTCGTGATTTCTCTGCCAACGCTGACTACAGTCCTGAGATCGCCTACGAGATCGATAAGGAGATCCGTCGCCTGATCGATGAGGCGTTCGACAGGGCGCGGACGATCCTGACCGAGCATCGTGCGCAGCTTGACCTCATGGCACATGTGCTGGTCGAACGGGAGACGGTAGATAAGGAAGAACTCGAGGCGCTTCTTGAGAACCGTTGGGACGAGCTCCTTGCAAAAGAGGCAGAAGAGGCAGCCAACGCACCTACGGAGACGGATGACGTGACTGAGGCTTCGGACGAGGTCCAGGATACGGCTGACGCCCAGGATACGGCCGACGATGCCGCTCCTGATGAGCCGTCGGCACCTGACGCCCCACCGGTGGTCACCGGCGTGTAGGAATGCATGTGACATGAAACGATCGAAGGCCCGCTCACGAGCGGGCCTTCGTGCTGTTATGAGCATTTTTGCTCAAGCTGTCCTAAGCTGGGTGTGTGCCCGGGGACCGACGGCAACGTCGAAGGGGTATGAAACGTTCATGGTATGAGGCACGCGGGGGCGGCCGAATCCGGGAGTCGAGAACGTTGAGTGGGGGATGTCTGTGCAGTCTGACGACTGGACAAATGAAGCCGATCGCCCGTTCGCTCTAGGACCTGACGGCATTCATCTGGATGCTGCAGCCGGGAGAGATACGCGATCTCTTTTCACCAATATCACCCGTGGAGTGTTCGCGCGGGTCAATCATCGGCGCATTCAGGCCGAGTTGATAACCTCTCTCAATGACGTTGCCGCGGCCGTTTCCTCCAAGCTCTCAGTGGATGAGGTTCTCGATACCATCGTTGAGCGGGCGAAGCGCATCACTAACACCGACAAGGCGGTCCTCATTTTGACGACCGATCATACGGAGACCTTGGACGTCGACACCATGGTGGTCAAAGGCAGCCGTGACGAACACCTTGAATCCTGGTGGGGTGAGGAGCTTGAGACGATCGCGCATGAGGTTTTCTCGACTTCAGGGACATATCTCAATCTCAACAAGGCCAACGACGCCTGGTTGCTGTGTTCGCCTATAAAGGTGAGGAGCAGGCCGATCGGGCTTCTCGTTGCGATCAACGCCCGCAAGCACAGGTTCAATTCGGAGCAGATTGATTTCCTCGCCGTTCTCTGCGCGTTTGCGGCGACTGCCATTGAGAATGCTCGTTTGGCAGAAGAGGGGAGATACGTGCTGCTCGCCAGTGAGAGAAATCGCATCGCCCGCGAGATGCACGACGGAATCTCTCAATCACTGTTCAGTGTCGCCTTGGGTCTGGAGGTCTGCCGTAAACAGGTCGCACGTGATCCCAACGGCGTTTCTATGCGCTTGGACGAACTGCTCACGATGCTGAACATGAGTATGGCCGAGCTGAGACGCTTCATTTACGATCTGCGCCCGGTAAAACTCCAGGAGATGGGGCTTTCCGGAGCGATCAATCTCTGGATCCGTGAGATCACGACAGGAGAGAGCGTCAGGGGTTCGCTGGATGTGCGGGGCACGGAGAGACATCTGCCTCCTGGTGTGGAAGCGTGCCTCTATCGTGTGGCCAAGGAGTCGATCAGCAATGTCGTGAAGCACGCCCACGCCAGCGAGTTCTCGGTGGACCTTGAATTCGGGGACGAACAGGCGACGCTCGTCGTGGCCGATGACGGTGAGGGGTTCGAGCGCGCAGAAGCGTACGGGCGAGTCGAGGCAGGAGAAAGCTTCGGGCTGCAGTCCATTCGTGAGCGCGTCCAGGGGGCTGGCGGAAGGCTCGACATCAGTGGAGAGCGGGGCGAGGGAACCACGGTTCACGTCGTGGTCCCTATCTGATTTCTAGAGGGAGAGGCTCGATATGAAGGATCTCGTACGAGTGCTGATCGCAGACGATCATGAACTGGTTCGTTATGCGCTGCGAACGCTGCTCGAGGGAGAGCCGTATTTTGAAGTCGTCGGTGAGGCGCATGATTGCGCGTCTGCCGTTGCGGGTGTGATGGAGCACAAGCCCGATGTCCTGCTCCTCGATATGCGTATGCCCGGTGGCGGGGGTGTCGGCGTCTGTCAGCAGATCACCGAGCAGAAAGTGGATACGAGAGTGCTCGTGTTGACGAGTTTTGACGAAGACGATGAGGTGTTCGGCGTGTTGTCCGCCGGCGCATCCGGATACATTCTCAAGGACACGCGCCCAGACGCCGTGGTTCAGGCCGTTCGCGCGGTCGCCGACGGGCAGTCTGTTTTTGATTCAGGCGTCGCATCACGCGTGATTGCGGGACATAACAATGTCGCTGAAGACACAGAGTACGAGACTCTTTCGGATCGCGAGAACGACGTTCTCAAGCTTATGGCTCGCGGCCTCAGCAACAAAGAGATCGGTCGTGCGCTTTGGATCGGCGAGACCACTGTGAAGACGCATGTGAGCCACATACTCAGAAAGCTCGGCGCGAGTGACCGAACGCAGGCGGTGCTGAACGCCGTAAAAGCAGGGCTCGTCGACCTTCCTTCGTCATAAGAGACCCTCGGATACCGATTCTCCGGCATCCACCCATCCTCCGGCGGTATGAGGTTGTTCTCATCCCTCTGTGCCCCTGATTAGCACGTACGGCCGATGCCATCTCCGCCCACCCCCGGGCAAGACTAGATACAAGATTTGAGAAAGCCGCCGATT
>DFBG01000122.1:0-7200 GCA_002367305.1 Actinobacteria bacterium UBA3086
CGGGGTCGTACGTGATGACGCGATGTACACCGCAGATCGTAGAAGAAGTGAGTCCCTGCGGCCGATGTGCCTGCGCCGTCCTGAGAGCAGACTTCTGAGTGTGATGTATGTGTCGAATCAACAAGGAGGTCTGATCATGAACAGAAGCAAGAGCACAGTGCTCATGACTGGCGCACTAACGGCGGCGCTGGTATTGGGCGGAATCGGTTACGCCTACGGTGAGACGGTCGACGATGCGAGTACGGAGATCCGACGGCTCGGTGGGGCCATGCATCGTGCTGGCGGTGGCCTCGCGGGTATCGTTGCCGATCTGACGGGGCTCGACATCGGCGATGTCATGGATCGACGCGCCGACGGCGAATCGTTTGCCGTGATCGCAGAGTCGGAAGGCGTGGAGACCGACGACGTGAAGGATGTGGTTGTCTCCGGGTTCGAGGAGCAGCTGGACGAACGCATGAGCTCCACCGATCCGATGGTGCGCGGCGAGAGGCCAGGCGGCATGATGGGCGGTCCCCGTGGCGAGACCCCCGAGTCAGTGCTGGCGGACCTTTCCGGTCTCGAGCTCGATGAGATCAGGGATATGCGCACGGACGGCGAGTCACTTGCCGAAATCGCGGCCGATCTGGGTGTCGATATCGATTCCGTCATCGACACAGTGATCGCATCTGCCGAAGAGGGCATGCAGACCCTGGTTGATGACGGTCGCATGGACGCGGATCAGGTGGCCGACCGTCTTGAGAATCTGCGTACGCAGCTCGAGGAGATCGTGGACTCCACCGACGTGCCTCCGTTGGGTGGTATGGGCGGTCATCGTGGTGGGCACGGAAACCCAGGCACCGCACAGTAAGTCGCATGTGGAGACGATCCCGGTGTCCTTCGCGGAGCCGGGATCGTTCTCGTTCTTGTGCAGATTGGGTATTGATAGCGTATGGATGCTGTTTCTCCCGTTACGGTGCGCATGTTCGGCCTGCTGTATGCCGCAAGGCGTGAAGCAGGCCTGCCCACGACCGTCGCCGTTGAGGTTCCTGCCGGTGGAACCACCGCCCGCCAGATCGCACGCGACCTTGAACTCGATCTGAATATCATCGAGGGCGTGTTCGTGAACCGGACCGTGTACGACCTGGGACACCGGGTTGTGAACGGGGATCGCATCGCATTCGTCCCGGAGGGCACCCCGGGCCCGCATCGGCTCTTCCTGGGGCTCTACAAGGCGGGGCGCGACACCGCCGATGCAGATGAATCCGGGGCGTCGTCATCGGACTGATTCGGCCTCATGTGGGAATACACAAAGTCAGGCTTGTATATCCGATACACTGGCAGGATATGCGAGTGAAGTGAGTCAAGGGGAGGGGATCATATGCGTCATAGTCTGCGCGTCAACATGTCGGATCTCTCGGTCGTACGGGAGGAATTGCCCGCGAAGTGGGCTCGATACGGAGGTCGCGCACTGACGTCGGCCATCGTTTTCACAGAAGTTCCTCCGCAGGCTGACCCCCTTGGTCCGGAAAACGTACTCGTTGTCGCTCCGGGTCTCCTGGGCGGTACCAACACTCCCAACGGTGGCCGTCTTTCCATTGGCGCCAAGAGCCCGCTCACCGGCGGGATCAAGGAGTCCAACTCGGGCGGTCAGGCAGCCAACGCACTCGGGCGACTGGGCATTGCTGCCGTCATCTTCACGGGAAAGCCTGTTGATCCCCACGCGTACTACATGCTCACTATCGAAGCAGACGGCAGTGCGGTGCTCAGCCGTGTCGATGAGTGGGCCGGCGCGGGCAACTATGAAGTGGCCGACGCGGTGAAGGCGATGCGCCCCGAAGGCGATCGGTATTCGACGATCACGAATGGTCCGGCTGGCGAGGCGGGGCTCAAAGCATCCGGCATCGCGGTCTCGGATATGAAGGGGTACCCCAACCGTTTCGCAGGACGGGGCGGACTCGGAGCTGTCATGGGTAGCAAGGGTCTCAAGGCCATCGTCGTCTCCGACAAGGGTGTCGCAACCCCGGCTCACGCGGACAAGGAAGCGTTCAGCGCAGCAGTCAAGACGTTCAGCGCTGCGCTGCGTGAACACCCGGTCTCCGGTCAGGGTCTGCCCACGTACGGCACTAACGTGCTCACAAACATCCTTAATGAGGCGGGCGGACTGCCCACGCGTAACTTCTCGGAAGGCTCGTTCGAAGGTGCCGAGGCGACCAGCGGCGAGCGTCAGCGTGAAATCACCTTGGAGCGCGGTGGCGACGTGAGCCACGGTTGCCATACGGGGTGCGTCATCAAGTGCTCGCGCTACTGGAATGACAAGGACGGCAACTACGTGACCAAGGGTCCGGAGTACGAAACGATCTGGGCGTTTGGCGCGGATTGCGGTGTTGATGATCTGGATGACATCGCCGAACTCGACCGCATCTGCGGTGACATGGGTCTGGACACCATTGAGATGGGGGCCACGATCGGCGTCTATATGGACTCCGGTGCGATCCCCTTTGGCGACGGCAAGGCAGCCATCGCCACGCTCAACAGCATCTTCGACGGCAGCGAGCCGGGCAAGGTTCTGGGCGACGGGGCGGAGGCCACTGGCCTAGCGTTCAACGTTGCGCGCATCCCCGTCGTGAAGCATCAGGCGCTGCCCGCGTACGACCCTCGTTCCGTTCAGGGCATGGGTGTCACGTATGCAACGAGCACCATGGGCGCTGACCATACGGCCGGCTACACCGTGGCCACGAACATCCTCAAGGTCGGCGGCGACGTCGATCCTCTCAAGCCCGAGGGACAGGTGGAACTCTCACGCAACCTGCAGATTGCAACGGCGATGCTCGACGCCTTCGGTCTCTGCATCTTCGTGGCATTCCCCATTCTCGACATCCCCGAGGCGTTCACCGCCATTCATGAGATGGCACAGGCGCACACGGGCGATACGTGGGATGTGGACGCGTTGCTGCAGTTGGGCAAGGAGACTCTCGCCTACGAGAAGTTGTTCAACGATGCTGCCGGCATGGGAGCAAAGGACGATCGTCTGCCCGAGTTCTTCAAGACGGACGCGCTGCCTCCACACAAGGTCGTCTTCGAGGTGAGCGATGCGGATCTCGATTCCGTGTACGACTTCGTGCCCGAGGTGGCAAAGACGCTGGGTATCTCGTAGTCACATGAGGGATCTGTCGGGGTTACACGTACCCCCGCCGCGCAGGCGGCGGGGGTACGATTCTCTGGGCGAGAGGTGATGGAAATGATCGTTGACGTTGCGCTCTTCGCCTCACTTTCAGGTTTTCACACTCACGAAGGGCAAGGGCACACGCGCCAGTACGACCTCGCATCCGGCACCACGATCGCCGACGTCATCTCCCTTCTGGGCCTGCCGGATCAGCCACGCATCGTGTTCGTCGGCGGAATCCATGCCGAGGAGACCTCTGAGCTTCATGCGGGGGAGCGGCTCGCGATCTTCCCGCCCGTGGCGGGAGGGTAGCCATGCGATTCGACAAAGATCCGGATGTGGATCGCCAAGAGTCGATGATCCTCCAAGCGGAACTGCGCGATCATCTCGCCCCGAAGTCGGTCGCGATCCTTGGATGCGGTGGGCTGGGCAGCAACTGTGCCGCGATGCTCGTGCGAACAGGCGTGCTGCATCTCACGCTGGTCGACTTCGACACCGTGGAGGCCGAGAACCTCAATCGCCAGGAGTACTTCCTCGATCAAGTCGGCCTGCCCAAGGTCGAGGCGCTGGCCGCCACCCTCTGGCGGATAGACGAGGCTGTGGACGTCCGTACGATCGATGGGTGTATCGATGCCGACGGTCTGTTGAGCATGGTCGTCGGCGCGGATGTGATCGTCGAGGCTGTGGATGCGGCGGAAACGAAGGCCATGATCATGCAGGTCTGCACGCGCGAGCTTCCGGACACTCCACTTGTGGCCGCGTCGGGGCTCGCCGGCTACGCGAGCGCGAACCAGATCGAGACGATCCACCTCGCCGACAAGGTCTGGGTGGCAGGCGACCTCGTATCCGACGTCCGTGACGGGCATGCACTCGTCGCTTCGCGTGTGATGACCACCGCCGCGCATCAGGCCAATGCGGTCATACGGATTCTGCTGGGTCTCGACATCGTGTGATATTCGCCGAGCGACATTCGCCGAGCGACGCGATGAGCTGGTTGAGGGACCCATCGGAATATGCAGAACGGCCCCGACATCGCGTCGAGGCCGTTCTCTGTTCATCGTGATCTTGTGCAACGCAAGAAGGTGTTACTTGCCGATCCAACCGTCGACGAGCGCCCGGTTGTCAGCGTCGGAGAGCCATGACTCGACGGCCTCCTCTTCCTGGCCGGCGTCGAAGTCGCGCATGACGGTCAGCACCAGCGAAGCCATCGAGTCGTCGTCCATGACCCAGTTCTGCATCCACTCGGCGACCTCAGGGAAGTCGGCGGTGAAGTCCTGGCGAGCCAAGGTGCGAATCTCCTCGGCGCCACCGAGAAGCTTCTGGGGATCCTCGAGGTCGCGGATGTCGTACGCGCCGTAGGCCCAGTGCGGACGCCACAGCGTCACGATGACGTTCTCTTCTGCCCCGGTTGCGCGCTCAAGCTCTGCGAGCATGGCGGGCGTGGAACCCTCGATCAGAGTGTAGTCATCCAGGCCGTAACCAGGCATGACATCTTCGCGCGACATGCGCATGAGGCCTGCACCCGGCTCGATGCCGATGATCTGACCATCAAAATCGTCTTCCATGCCGACGAGGTCTTCAATGCTCACCGCGTCAACGTAATCAGGTACGGCCCAGGTCAGCAGACCCTTGTCGTACCAGGCGCCCAGATCCTCCATGGAGTCTCCGTACTCAGCCCAGTAGTCGGAGTGAGTGACCGGCAGCCATGCCTCGAAGAACAGATCGAGGTCGCCGTTGCCGACGCCGTCGTAGACGGGTGCCACATCGAGCTGCGTGAGTTCGACGTCGTAGCCCTCGTCCTCGAGGACGTTCTTCCACAGGTACGTGACGGCAACGTCTTCATCCCAGGGGATCCAACCGATGCGAAGGGTTCCCTTGTCCTCGCTGGCACCGTCGCTGCTAGCCTCATCGTCCGATGAGCACCCGAACAGTCCGAGCGCGCCGACGGCGAGAACCGCCACCAGGAGCAGGCTCAGGAACAGTCGAGACTTCGTTCCTCTTACATTCTGCATAAATCGACTTCCCTTCTGGAAACTTGACGAGCAAGATCTGCGAGCATTGCATCCCACCTATTTCGACGTCCGTGAGGACGCTTTGGACCCAAATGCGCTGGTGATGCGGTCGAGGAACACGGCCACGATGACCACGCTCAGACCACCTTCGAAACCGAGACCCACGTTCAGGCGTGTGACGCCCCTGAACACCTCGGCGCCCAGTCCGCCAGCGCCGACGATGCCGGCGATGACCACCATGGATAGGGCGAGCATGATGACTTGATTGACGCCTGCCATGATCGTTGGCAGGGCGAGAGGTATCTGTACGCGAGTGAGTATCTTGGTGGGAGAAGCGCCGAACGCCTCACCTGCCTCCACGACCTCTGCGTCGACCTGGCGTAGGCCGAGCTCGGTCAGGCGAGCACCGGGCGGCATGGAGAACACGATCGTGGCCACGACACCGGGCACCTTGCCGATGCCGAAGAAGATGATCGCCGGAATCAGGTACACGAAGGAGGGCATCGTCTGCATGAAGTCGAGCAAGGGACGCAGGATTGAACTGAAGGTCTGATTGCGCGCTGCGATGATGCCGAGCGGCAACCCTATCAGCACTGCGAGGACGCTGGCCACGAGCACGAGCGCCAGTGTCGACATCGCGGCTTCCCACTGACCCATGGTAGCGATCAACCCGAAGCTCAACGCCGTGAAGAGGCCGAACTTCCAGTTGCGTGCGAACAGGGCGATGAGTGCGAGGATGGCAATTGTCACGAGTGCGGGAGGCCACTGCAGAGCCATTTCCAGCGCGTCGATGAGGCTACCCAGGATTTCCGCAATTCCATCGAACATCCACTCGAGGTTCACGGTGAGCCAATCCACCATGGCGTCGACCCATTCTCCGATGGGTATGCGCAGGTCTTGGAGGTTCATCTACTCCACCTCCTGTGACGGCGTTGCCGGGGCGACGGTCGTGTCTTGGTCTTCCATTACGTCACGGTGTGAGCCGCCCAGAGCAGCGAGCAGGGTGACACGTGGTATCACTCCGATGAGACGACCGTCCTCGACGACAGCAAGCGGGAGTCGGCTTTCAGCTGCCGGAATGAGCAAGTCAACGAGCGGCGTGTCGGGGGCGACGGTGAGGACATCAGAGTGGACGATGTCATCGAGCTTGCCCGAACCGGCTCGGACGGCCGCGATGACGTCATCGTCGAGTGCGGCACCGACCAGGCGACGGTTGGGATCGACCACGAATAGTGCCGTGATCTGTCGTTCGCGCATGTGCTTGAGTGCGGCCTTGGGACCCTCGCGACGCAGAATCGTCGCAATCGGTTCCTCCATGACGGCAGAAGCGGTGAGCACTCGGGAGCGGTCCACGTCCTGGACGAAGGCTTCCACGTAGTCGTTGGCGGGATCCTGGAGGATCTCCTCGGCGGTTCCGATCTGAACGATCCGACCGTCCTTCATCATGGCAATGCGATCGCCCAGATACATGGCCTCGTTGAGGTCATGGGTGATGAAGACGATCGTCTTCTGAAGCTCTTGCTGCAGGTTGATGAGCTGCTCCTGCATCTCGCTGCGAATGAGCGGATCCAGAGCCGAGAACGCTTCATCCATGAGGAGGATGTCGGCGTCGGTGGCCAGTGCACGGGCGAGGCCGACGCGCTGTTGCATGCCGCCCGAGAGCTCACCCGGGTACGAATCCTCCCAGCCATCAAGGCCGACGAGTTTGAGCGCCTCTAGTGCGCGGGTGCGGCGTTCTTCCTTGGGTACTTGGCGGACCTCAAGGCCCCACATGGCGTTGTCGAGAACCGTCCTGTGGGGGAACAGGCCGAAGTGCTGGAAGACCATGCTGATCTTCTCGGCGCGGAGTGCTCGGAGGTCAGCCGGAGAGAGCTTGCCGATGTCGATCCCGTCGATGACCACGCTTCCCGCCGTGGGGCGGTGTATCAGGTTGAGACATCGGACGAGCGTGGACTTGCCCGAGCCCGAAAGACCCATGACCACGAAGATCTCGCCGCGCTCTACATCGAATGAGGCGTCGATCACTGCGGGCGTGGTCCCGGTGGC
>DFBG01000122.1:7260-8924 GCA_002367305.1 Actinobacteria bacterium UBA3086
TATGTCGCGCACCTGTATGAGACTCAAACGCTACTCCTCCGTTGCCCGATGATGTGATTGTCGATCTTCGTGGCTGGGCCACAACAAGGCTACGCTCGCAAGTCTGCGTGAGCAGATTGCCAGTGCGGCCTCGTCAACTGTTCGCATGTGTTCTTGTGCCAGCCTCGCGAGATGCGTGTGGGCGGCATGATTCTCTGTGGCGCGAGGCGGTACGAGCCCGGTGGCTTCGACCCTCGCTGCGATGTCATGACGGGGAACCAACCCGGCTGGGTGTTCTTGCACCGCCATGATGCCGAACTACTCGCTTCATGCGAGGCACTGCAACAATAACCCTAACATACGCGGTGATTCCGCCATGAAGCCGCGCGCGCAGGGCAGTGTGATTCTACCCAGGAAACACGTCAGAGATGCGATAGCCATCGGCGGTGGGAACGCAGACATACACATAGCGTTCCACGTCCCAGACCCAGTCCTCGTCGACAGTGACCCACACGGTGGTTCCGTCGGCTTGAATCTGCGAGTCCACAGGGGCGAAGCCGAGAAGATCGCCGTTGGAGAAGCTCGCGCTCGCCGGGTCTTCAGAGAACGGGGAGATGGTCCATGCGTGAGCGTCGTCGGCCCTGTCCTCGGCCACTGCGGTGATGAAGAGCTCGACAGTGAACTCGGCCTCGTCGATGGGGGTGAGGGTGTAGCCGGGATCGGCGTCGATGTCTTCCAGTTCGTAGGGGTATGCGTCCTCAACGAGCCAGCTATCGTCGGGCTGGCGGGCGACTACGACGACATCGAGATACTCGCTGTTGGGCGGGCCGATGATGTACTCGATGATCTCGCCGTCGTCCGAGAGGGTGTCGTACACCCACTCCAGCGGCATCTGCTCGGCTAGGGCGTCCTCGGGAGTGGTCCAGCCTATCGGCTCAGCTGCAGGCTCGGGCTCGGCGATGCCCTCATCGGCCGGGCTCGAGGTCTCGGCTGGAGCGGATACGGCCGAGGAGTCGGTGGGATCGGGATCCTCCTCGTTGAGGTAGGTGTCCCAAGCGAAGTAGCCGCCGACTGCGATGCCGGCGACGAGAACGACACTCATGAACGTGAGGAAGATGGTCTTTCCAGCGCTTGTGGGCACGGGCGGTGGCGCGGGCGCCGCCATGGGAGGCGCGGGAATCGGGGTCGGTGCCTGCGGAGGTGCCATGGGAGCCGTGGGCTGGGGTGGTGCTGGGATGCCCGGTGTTGCGGGAGGTGCGGGAGGAGTCGGCTGCGGAGGGTCTGGGGGAGTCGGGGACGTCGGCTGAGGGGGCGCTGCGTTGAGCGCGGCACCACAGCTTCCACAGAATGCATTGCCCTCGGCTTGCTGCACTCCACACTTGGGACAGTACATGAGCCATCCACTCCTCGGTTTGCGACGTTCACGAACCCAGCCTCCGGATAGCAACAGCCTAGCATGTGCGAAAAACTGGCCGGACTCCACTCGCGGGGTCTTGGTATGCTTGGAGCGAGGATCGTGTCCGGGGCTGTGTTCCACGATCGGAGGGGTTTCGAATGCTGACAACGCGTGTCATACGCAATGCTTTCGTTCTCATGTTCCTATGCGTGCTGCTGCTCACTTTGCCAGTGATCGCCGGTTGCTCATCTGATGACACGACGGAGAACGAGTCCGCGACCGAGCAGAC
>DFBG01000122.1:8975-10280 GCA_002367305.1 Actinobacteria bacterium UBA3086
CCCCGCTGAGGTGGACGAGGACGTAGCCGATGAGGACGCGGATTCTGGGGAGGATGCTGACGCTCCCGAGACGTTGACCGTGATGCTGTACTTCGCGAGTGCTGGCGAGAACGCGATGGGCATTCAGCGCGAGATTGCCTACACCCAGGCTGTCGCTGGTGCCGCGATGGAAGAGCTGCTCGCAGGGCTCACCGATGACGAGTTGGCCGTGTGGCCGGCATTGAGTAGCGAGGTCCCTCAAGGCACGGAGCTTCTGGGCCTCACGATCGACAATGGCGTGGCCAGCGTCGACTTGAGCGACGAGTTCGATGACGGAGGCGGCTCCTTCTCCGTGACCGCACGGGTGGCGCAGGTCGTCTACACACTGTGTCAGTTCGACTCGGTGGACTCAGTCGAGTTCTACATGGAGGGCGAACTGATAGAGCTATTCACAGGTGAGGGACTGGAGTTCGACGGCCCCCAGACTCCGGAGGACTACTACGGACTCTTGCCCATAGACGCCTAGTAGAAGCACCCGGAGGTGGCGATGAGCCGCAAAGAACGATCGCGACGAACGAGAATCTTCTTTCATGCGACCGTGGCTGTACTGACGACGCTCATTGTCTTCGGCGCGATCCAGTTGGGTGCGGGAGTGTCTCAGGTGGTTGCACAGGATGATCTGTCGACGCGACTCGAAGCGGCCCTCAGGGATGAGGGCGCCACGGTCAATGAGGTGAGATCCGGTAGCGCTGCTGTCGACGGTGACTGTGAGGTGGACTTCGACTATCGGGGCTGGATCGGATTCGTACGTGTCCAGCAAGAGTCGAGTCCACGGGCTGCGCAGGAGATGGTCGTGGGTGGATCCGGTTTGCGCTCGCTGCAGATCAATGATGTCACAGGCTTCGGTGGCTCAGTGAATAGTGGTGATGAGATCATTGGTCGGGTCGTCTTCGCAACAGCCAACTGGGCGCGTGATGACTACTGGTCCGAAACAGTTCTCTTCGGGACGCAGGACATCAACGCACTGCTCGTAGTCTGCAGAGCTGTCGACGATGTTCTCTCGGGTGCAGCCGGCTCGAGTGGTTCTGGTGAAGACGGCACGGGCGACGTCGTTGAGCCACCCGTTGAGCCGGGCCTCAGCGCAAGCGCCTCTCCGCGGAACTTCTCGCAGCCTGGAGACGCGGTCACCGTGCAGGTGAAGCTCGTGGGCCCGGAAGTGGTCGGTAAGCCCGTGAGCCTCTCAGGACACGGGATCGAGTTGAGCGACGTTACTAACTCGGACGGTTCGGCGTCGTTCTCCGTCGCTCATGGCGACGAGACGCTCAC
>DFBG01000122.1:10414-11176 GCA_002367305.1 Actinobacteria bacterium UBA3086
GGCGGTACGCTGCGCGCGGCATCGCCGGACATGGGCACGTTGGGCGGGAGTGCGCTGGGTGGGGATGGCACGATCGCGTTGTCGGCAGGCAAGGCCACCATTGACTACACGCCGCCCTCGTATCTCGATATCGGGCAGTTGACCGAGCGGATCAGACCGCCTGAGGCGAGCGGGGCCACGATGGGAAGCGCGCGTGGGGCGCAGACCGTCTACTACGACGACGGCTCCCCTTGGGCTGCGAAGGTGCCCATCACGTTCACTTACACCGACGAGACGGGACGAGAGGTCGAGGTTGTCGTGGACGTGCTGGTGGCGCGAGCGCCTGTGCTGCTCCTGCACGGGTTCGGCGGCAGCAAGGCCACGTGGGATCAGCTGCAGCACTTCCTTGGCGGGAAGCGGTTCGATGCGATCATCAACGAGTACTACGCAGGTGATCATGGCATTCACGACCAGTCGAGGGCTCTGGGTACGGATATCGCCAACGAGATCTCCCGGTATGCGTCGCTGGGTCTCAAGATGTCCCGGGTCGATCTCGTGGGTCACAGTATGGGTGGTCTCATCGCCCGCAACTACGCATATGGCTTGCCGCCGCATCCCACTGATGTGCGCAAGATCATCATGGTCGGCACGCCCAATCACGGAGCGAGCTTCGTGGACAAGGTATTGGGCAATCTCATGGCCACGTTCGCCGCGAAGCACGGTCCGGCCTCGGAACAGCTCCACTCGGCTAGTGCTTTTCTCGCGCAGCTCAATGCGGGAGAG
>DFBG01000095.1 GCA_002367305.1 Actinobacteria bacterium UBA3086
CCGGTGGTGGCGCACTCGACCGGGCTCGAGGCCGACCTCATCGTGCGGTGGGCGGCGCGCGATCTGCCGGTGGGCGTGGTGAACTCGCTCTCGTGCGCCGACTGGCCGCGGCAGGGGGTGGGCGTACCGTCCCGATGGGTGCGTCGTCGGCTCGACCTCGACACCATTCGTAACGCTGATACGGTGATCGTGGATTGCGCCGAGCTCGTCCCACGCGTCGCCGGGGTGGGCGTCGATCCCGAGCACATCATCGTCGATCCGCCCAGTGTGGACATCAAGCGGGTTGCGCGTCAGGCGGCCGAGCCGACGGAGATCGGACGCACGGGAGCTCCGCTCGTCGGGTACGCGGGTGGAGTTGAGTTCAGCCGAGGACTCTCGACTCTCCTGAAGGCGGCTTCGCTGCTGGTCGCTCAAGGCACCGTGTGCGAGCCGATCATCGTCGGCGAGGGCCCTGCGATGCGGTCGCTCAAGGCTGATCCGGCTGCGCTGCGGGTCACGTTCACAGGCGCGGTGGACAGTGCGCCGGCAGCGCTCTCGGCGATGGATATCTGTGTGTTCCCCTCGGTGGAGCCCGGCATGCCCACGACAATGCTTGAGGCTGCCGCGCTTGCTCGCCCGATCATCGCATCTGACATCGACGGGATTCGCGGCGTGTTCGAGAGTGGGAGTGAGATCGTGCTGGTGAAGCCCGGCGATTCGGCCGCGCTCGCCGATGCGATCACTAACTTGCTCGCGGATCCCGCTGCTGCGGGCGCCATGGCGGTTCGAGCGCGCGCGCGGGTGTTGGACGAGTATTCAGCCAAGGCCATGATCGAGCGCCATCTCGCGGTCTATCGGCGGTTCATGGCTCGCTGAGCGATCAGCGGTTCCAGTCGTCTTGATAGCGCACGATGTCGTCCTCGCCCAAATACGCTCCCGTAGCGACCTCAATGACTCGCAAGGGCACATCGGCTGTGTTGGCAAGCCGATGCTTGCAGCCCGAGGGCACGTACGTGGACTCGTTGGCGTCGAGCTCGATCGTGTCCCCGTCGAGTTCCACAGTCGCGTGACCCTCGACCACGATCCAGTGCTCGCTGCGGTGTATGTGGCTTTGTAGCGACAACCGGTGACCGGGTCGCACGTCGATCGACTTTATCTGGAAGCCGTCAGCCTTGAGCAGCAGTGTCCATGAACCCCAGGGGCGCAGCGATTCGCGATTCTCCACGACTTCACGTGCTCCGGACGCCTTCAGCGCGTCAACGATTCTGCGAACGTCCTGCGTGCGCGATCGGTCTGCAACGAGTGTCGCGTCGGCGGTGTCGACCACGATGAGATCCTTGAGACCCAGTGTGGCCACGAGGCGGTCGGCGGAGTAGGCGATCGTGTTCTGTGAGTCCAGGTCGATCACGTTGCCCACGATCACGTTGCCGGCCTCATCCGGCGTGTCCAGCTTCTCCAGCGCCGCGAGTGAGCCCACATCTGACCACTCCAGACGCGCCGGTACCACGGCCACGCGGTCGGAGACCTCCAGCACCGCCTTGTCGAACGGTATGGCGGGCAGTGAGGCAAAGCGTTCGCGTGATGTGGAGGTGCCCCAGTTCGCGGGCCCGCCTGCAGCGATCGAGAGCACGGCGTCGGCAATCTCGTCGCCAGATGCGGAATCGGGCGTACTGTTTGCGGCGCCCGCCGCGCGCAACTCCTGGATCACGGACGCAGCGCTCGCCATGAGCATGCCGGAGTTCCACAGATAGCCCCCGGTCGCTAGGAACTCCCGGGCCGTGGCCTCATTGGGTTTCTCCACGAACTCGCTCACCATGTGCCCTGCCGACGAACCCCGCGTGTAGCCGGGGATCGCGTCGCCAGCGTGGATGTAGCCGTAGCCCGTCTCGGGTCGGTCCGGCTCCAGACCTATGGTGACCAGATGACCGGCACGGGCCAGGTCGGCGGCAACGAGCAGGGTGTCGGTCCACACCTGGTCAGCCTTGAGCAGGTGGTCGCTCGGCAGGACCAGCATGAGGGCGTCGGGGTCGATCGTGAGCAGGTGTGCAGCAGCCAGAGCCACGGCCGGCGCGGTGTTGCGCGGCGTGGGCTCGGCAAGGAAGTCGATCGCCACATCCGCGAGCGACTCCTGCGAGGTCAGGTGATTGCGCAGTTCGTCCAGCAGGCGCTCGCCGGTCAGCACGTGAAGGCACTCGTCGGCCAGCAGGTCCTGCACGCGCTCGATCGCTTGAGTGATGAGGCTCACTCCGCCAAAGATGGTGAGCATCTGTTTGGGGTTGAGCTCTCGCGAGAGGGGCCAGAAGCGTGCTCCGCTGCCGCCGGCCAGCACGATCGCGTGGAGATGTTCGATAGGTTCGATTCGGTCGGTCATGACACCTTCCGGGAGTCGGATACGTGCACCGTTCGGCGCGCTCAGCCAAGTATACCCTGCAAGAACGTGGTTTCGGGCGGTTCATGGGCGGCGCCAGATAGGGCATTATGTATACGCGCGGTTTCTTGGCCGCGCTCTACTACAAGGGGAGATGATTCCAGATGTGCACGAGTGACATCCGGTTTGGAACAGACGGTTGGCGTGCGGTCATTGGGGATGACTTCACGTATGCCAACTTGCGACGGGTCGCGGACGCCGCGGGCCGCGTGTTCGCGGCGGATTCTCCCGGCGGGCTCGTGCTCGTCGGTCATGACACGCGTTTCGAGGCGGAGTCGTTCGCCCGAGCCGCGGCTGAGGTACTCGCCTCACACGGCTTGCGCGTCGCCGTGACCGATCGCTATCTGCCCACGCCCGCACTCTGCTGGAGCGTTGCCCAGGACGACGAGGCGATCGGTGGCGTCATGCTGACCGCGAGCCACAATCCCTCGGCGTATCTGGGCTTCAAACTCCGCATGTCCGACGGTGGTGCCTCCCCGGTCTCCTTCACCGAGCGTGTTGAGGCCGCCCTCATCGCCGACGAACCTTCCGCCCGAGGCGACTATGAGGTCGTCGACATGGTGGGGCCGTATCTGGGCGCGCTGCGTGAGATGGTCGATGGGGACGCGATCCGCGCAGCGAACCTCAAAGTCGCAGTCGACCCGCTCTACGGTGCCGGTCAGGGCTATCTCGCCGACGTGCTCCGCAGCTTCGGTGTCGAGGTCACGGAGATCCACGGTGAGCGCAATCCCGGATTCGGCGGTCTGCACCCCGAGCCGATCCCGCCGCACACCGATGAGGTCTCCGCGCTCGTCCGCGACCGTGGGCTCGACGCCGCATTCGTCACCGACGGAGATGCCGATCGCATCGGTGCGGTCGATGGCGATGGCGTGTTCGTTAACCCTCACCGCATCATCGCCCTGCTGGTGCGACACCT
>DFBG01000079.1 GCA_002367305.1 Actinobacteria bacterium UBA3086
GACTGCACATCAAAGAGTTCCTTGGGCGGGTCGACGCCGTAGACGAGGGGGACATTCGCGACCTTGTAGCCCTTGCCGGCGATGTACATGGAGAGCGGTGTCTTGCTCGTTCGAGAAACGCCGACGAGAACGACCTCCGCATCGGTGAGGCCTTCAGGATTACGCCCGTCGTCATGCTTGACCGCGAACTCCATGGCATCGATGCGCTCGTAGTAGTCGCGATCCGTCTTGCGAATCGCCCCGGGCTCCACGTGCGGCTCCTGCCCGGAGACACACGCAAGGGCAGCCACCGGCGGCCCCATGATGTCCACTGCGGGAATCCCGCGTTCCGGAGCGAGCAGCTCCATCTCGGCTCGGAGCGTGGGATCGGCGAACGTGTGGAATACGACGCAACTATCATCGTCGCAGAGGGTGTCGAGCACCGTGCGCAGTTCCTCTGACGATGAGATCTTGCCCGATCTGACCACCACGAAGGTGCCGGGCTCGTACTGGCTCGTCGCCGCGCGCGCGACAAGATCCGCCGTCTCACCCAGTGAGTCGGACAGAATGCGTATCGTGTACTTGGTGCCTGTCACCGAGTCCGAATCCTTCCGAAGAATGACCTCTAGCCGACGAGCTCGCTGAAGTCAGCGAACCTGCCGAACAGTGCTACGAACCTATTGAGCAGTCGCAAACGGTTGTCGCGCAGCTTCTCATCGGGATCCATGACCAGTACCGCATCGAAGAACGCATCTATGGGCCCGCGCAACGAGGCGAGAACGCCCAGAACTGCATCGTAATCGCCCACATCGAACGAAGTGGCGCTCGCCTGCTCCGCTTCAGCGAGAGCGTCGGCCAGAGCGGCCTCCTCGACACCCATGAGCTCCGCATCGGTGTCGATACCCAATGCGGGATCTGCGAGGTTCTTGGCTCGCGCGAAGGCCGTGGAGAGGTCCTCGACCGCATCGTTGGAGCGGAACGGCGTGAGCGCCTCGGCACGTGCCAGAGCATCCGCAGGGTCGTCGGAAACGACCGCGAGAACTGCAGCGACCGTATCGTAGGCATGGCCGCGGTCGCGCAGCAGGACCTCGAGCCGACCGGAGATGAACGCCTTGACCTGTGCGCCGACCGCATCGACATCGAGTCCGTCGACAACGCTGGGATAACTCTCGAGTGCAGCGGCAATGGCCTCGTCGAGCGTGAGGTCCAAGCCATCCAAGATGATCGCGAGGATGCCGATGGCGCCACGACGCAGCGCGTAAGGATCAGCGGAACCGGTGGGAGCCATGCCAATTGCGAAGATCCCGCACATGGTATCGAGTTTGTCCGCCACGGAAACGAGCTTTCCGCTTACGGACGCGGGAACGACGTCGCCGGCGAAGCGCGGGCGGTAGTGCTCCAAGATCGCCTCGGCAACAGCGGGCGCCTCGTCGGCGGCCAATGCGTAGTAGCGACCCATGACACCCTGCAACGACGGGAACTCGATCACACCGTGTGTGACGAGATCAGCCTTGCAGAGGTGGGCGGCACGGATCGCATGGGCCTCGTCGGCGGCATCGACACCGGCGAGGGGCGCCAGTTTGGCGACCAGAGCCTCGATGCGAGCGACCTTCTCCGCCAGCGTTCCTAACTTCTCCTGGAACGTGATGCTCTCCAGATCCGCCACATATGACTCGAGCGAACGCGAGAGATCCTCCTGGTAAAAGAACGCCGCGTCTGCGAGACGCGCACGGATGACACGCTCGTGACCGTGCACGATCGCCTCAGTGCGTGCCGGATCGCCATTATGGGTGACGATGAAGTTGGCCATGAGCGATCCATCGGCGGCCTCCAGCGGGAAGTACCGCTGATGTGACTCCATGGCCGTCTCCAGGATCTCGCGTGGCACCGCAAGGAAGTCCTCATCGAACGTGCCCACCGCAACGGTGGGAGACTCAACGAGGTTCACGACCTCGGCGAACGTCTTCTCGGGAACGACAGCGGTCGCTCCCCTCTCAGCGGCAACCGCGTCGATGCCTTCACGAATGAGCGTCGCGCGCTCGGAGTGATCGTAGAGCACGTGAACGCTCTTCATGGCGTCGTCGTATGCCGCCGCCGAGTCGATCGCGATCTCGCCCGGACTGAGCAGTCGATGGCCGCGCGACACGCGACCGGCGACGAGACCTGCGAACTCGACGGGAACGATGTCTCCGCCGAACAGAGCGACGAGCCAGCGAACGGGACGCGTGAACCGCACGTCGCCTGAGCCCCAACGCATGGACTTGGGCCACGAGATCCCGCTGGCGAGTGCACCCAGAATCCCGGGAAGCACATCCGTCGCGGGCTGGCCGATCTGCTCTATGACGGCGTAGACATACTCGCCCTTGGCCTCCTGAACACGCTCCAGTGAATCGACCTCGACGCCCTTGCCGCGCGCGAAACCCATCACGGCTTTCGTGGGATTTCCCTCCGCGTCGAAGGCCGCCTTCACGGCCGGACCCTTGACCCGCAGCGTCTGATCACTCTGCTGCTCGTCGAGATCGGTGACCCGGACCACGAGCCTGCGAGGCGAGCCGAACACGTCGACCGCGCCATAGCCCAGACGTGCGTCCTGGAACGCTTTCTCTGCCGCAGCCTTGAGCTGGCCGATCGCTTCATACAGCGGTGCCGAGGGAATCTCCTCGCACCCGATCTCGAACAGGAGTCCGCGCTTCATGACGCATCACCGCCCTTCGAGGCGACCGAGTCGGTTGCAGCATCATCCTCTTGCGTGAACTGCGCCACATACCCGTCGCAGCACGCTTTCGCTATCGCACGCACCCTGCCGATGAACGACACGCGCTCCGCGACCGCTATCGCACCACGGGCATCGAGCAGGTTGAATGCGTGGGAACACTTGAGCACGTAATCGTATGCCGGGAGCACGACTCCCCCTTCGAGGAGACGATTGCACTCCGCCTCGTAGGTCTCAAAGAGTCCGTAGAGCATGTCCACGTCGGCGAGCTCAAAGTTGTGCTTGGAGTACTGACGCTCATTCTCCAGGAAGACATCGCCGTACGTGAACGCCAGACCATCGGGGCCGACGGACCACACGAGGTCGTAGACGCTGTCCACGCCTTGGATGTACATGGCGAGACGCTCGAGACCGTAGGTGATCTCGGCGGGAACGGGACGACACTCGTGGCCGCCTACCTGCTGGAAGTACGTGAACTGCGTGACCTCCATGCCGTTCAGCCAGACTTCCCAACCCAGGCCCCATGCACCAAGGGTAGGTGACTCCCAGTCGTCCTCGACGAGGCGCACGTCGTGCTCGGCGGGCTCGATGCCAATGGCTCGGAGAGAGTCGAAGTAGAGGTCCAGCACGTCATCCGGGCTGGGCTTGAGGATCACCTGATACTGATAGTAGTGCTGCAGGCGATTGGGGTTCTCGCCGTACCGACCGTCTGTGGGCCTCCTGGATGGCTGCACGTACGCAGTGCGCCATGGCTCCGGCGACAGAGAACGCAACGTGGTCGCCGGATGGAACGTACCGGCCCCGACCTCCGTGTCGTAGGGCTGGAGAACGACACAGCCCTGATCGGCCCAGTAGCGCGAAAGCGCGAGAATAATGTCCTGGAAGGTCATACCCTGCATGGGATTCCGGCCCCCTCTTTCATCGCGATATCAGTATCGCGCGTTGACGTTCATGGAATGCCCGATATCTTACCGCATGAGACTACCGTCGGCGTCGACGAAATCTGCCGATGAGCGAGCGATCCTTCGGGTTGCCCAGGTGTTGGGTCAGATGGAACAGGAATGCATCGCGTGTTTCGTCGCCCAAAGGATCGGTGGGGACGAGCACATACTGCGATCCTGTCACGAACAGAAGTACGTGTCCGGGCGCCTCACGCCACCGTTTGAACTCGCTCCATTCCACGATACGCAACGAGTCTGCAGGCCCGTACACGAGTCCCTCCTGGGCGACGGAATACTGCATCGGCGCGTAGATGGGCGTGCGTCCCGGTCGATAGACCTGCCAGGACACGAGTCCCCAGATGGCGATGGGCAGTCCAAGTAGTGCCGCGAACGACAGCAGCGCTCCCCCGCTCGAGCCAGACGCGGACGAGTAGAGGCCCACGACCGCAAGCAAGGGAACGGCGAAGCGAAGCCGCTCGTAGGCGAGCCGCGTGAGCACCCTGCGGTATCCGGCCTGGTCAAGGGCGACCTCGAAGGCGACATCGCTCATCGGCAGACCTCCCGGGAGTAGAAGTCGAGAGCCTTGAGACGGGTGGGCAGATGGTGGGTCACGAACGATCGCATCAACGTGAACCCTGCGAGCTGCGTGGATCGCGAAGTCTCTATTGCGGCGATGTCGGTCATGGTCGACATCATGAGTACGGCGAGCAGGTCACGACAGTCCTGCGTCATCCGCTGAGCTCCGGGGTGAGCACGCCCGCACTCATCGCAAAGGACACCACCGGCCTCAAGCGAGAACTCCCGCGAATCGGTCGCCGCACACCCGCAGGACACGCAGGTGTCGAGCCGTGGGCGATACCCGTGCATCGACATGGCCTTGATGAGAAAGGCCGTCACCAGCAAAGGCAGCGTCTCTACGGGTGCGTGCTCCATAGCCTCGAGCGTGGCATCGGCGAGACCGAAGAGACGCTCCTCGACCTGTCCCTCGAGCGATATCTTCTCAAGCACGTTGCAGACGACGGACGCCGCAGTTGACCGATCGAAGTCCTCGCGTAGCAGGGAATGCGTGCTGACGCTCTCTGCCTCCGAGATGATCTCCAAGTTCCGTCCGGTATGAACAAGAAGGTCCACCACCGAGAACGGCTGAAGTCGGGAGGCGAAACGAGAGGTGGGCTTGCGCATACCCTTTGCCACGGCGCGCACCTGACATCCGTCAGCAGCGAGAAGAGTGACGATGATGTCCGTCTCGCCGAGTTTCGTGGTCTTGAGGACCAGAGCGCGTAGGGGGTACGACGGCACGGCGGGACCTCAGCCTCGCTCAGCGAGCGCCCCGACGATCTCGAGGCCTGCCGAGGCACCGATGCGCGATGCACCGGCTTCCAGCATGGCGAGAGCCGTCTCAAGGTCACGAATACCGCCTGCGGCCTTGACTCCCAGATCGGGACCAACTGCAGCGCGCATGATCTCGACATCGCGCACGGATGCTCCGCGAGGTCCGAAACCGGTGGAGGTCTTGACGTAGTGCGCGCCCGCCTTGACGCAGATCCGCGATGCACGATCGATCTCGGCCTCGTCCAGATACCCCGTCTCCAGGATCACCTTCACGATGCCGATACCGTTGGACTCATGGTCCACCGACGCGACCACGGCCGCGATGTCGTCGTGCACGAATGAATCCTCACCCTCGAGCAGAGCGGCGATGTTCATGACCATGTCCACCTCGACGCAACCGAGCTGCACCAGATGTGCAGCCTCCTCGGCTTTGGACTCGGTGTTGGCATATCCCAGTGGGAATCCACAGACACTGCAGACAAGCGTGGCAGAACCAGCCAACTTCTGAGCGGCAAGAGGCACGAGGAACGGCGACACGCACAGACTCGCAAATCCACCGCTCACCTGCGCATCCATCCATTCACTCGCCGCAGTGAAGCCCACCGTGGGCTTGAGCAGCGTCTGATCTATGTGACTTGCCAACTTCGCCGGGGTGATCTGCATCTAGAGTCCCTCCCCATAGCCAAAGCGCCTGATCTGAGATGCATCGCGACGCCAATCGCGCTTCACCTTGACCTTGAGGTCGAGGAAGACCTTGGTTCCAAGCAGTCGTTCCAGGTCGCCCCGGGCCTCAGTGCCGACGCGCTTGATCATGCTTCCGCCCTTGCCGACGATTATCCCCTTCTGCGACTCCCTCTCAACGAACACCGTGGCGTAGATGCGCGTGAGCGACTCTTTCCACTCCATGTCGTCGATGGCGACGCCAACCGCATGAGGAACCTCTTCACGCGTGTGGATGAGGACTTTCTCGCGAATGAACTCGGCGATCATGACCTCGATCGGCTGATCGGTCGCCATGTCCCGAGGGAAGTACCGTGGGCCGTCGGGCAGGTAGGAAACGACCGCCTCAACGAATCCACCCACATTGAAGTCTTCGACTGCGGAAACGACGACCTCATCGTCGAAGTCAACAAGTCTGCGAGCCGCAACGAGCTGACGCTCCATCTGCTCTGCAGAGGCGATATCCGCCTTGGTGATCACGAGAACGCGCTTGGCGCGACACGCCTTGACGTGCTGCGCCACCCACTCGTCTCCCCGACCGACCTGCTCGGACGCGTCGATGACGAGACACACGACATCGACATCAGAAAGCGACTTGAGACTCGACTTGTTGAGCTCCTCACCCAATGCGTCGTGCGGCTTGTGGAGGCCAGGAGTGTCAACAAGCACGATCTGGGCGTCATCCCTGTCAAGCACGGCGCGCAGCCGATGGCGTGTGGTTTGAGGCGTGTTGGACGTAATGGCGACCTTACTGCCCACTGCAGCGTTGACCAGAGTGGATTTGCCCGTGTTTGGCCTGCCAACGAGCGCAACGAAGCCGCTCTTGACCATCTCGAGTCCGCTCATCGGCACTCATCGCCTTGGGTAGAATGGGTCACTTCGTGTCTTCCTGATCGAGATAGCCACGGACGAATGCCTCAGGAAGAAGCTCTTCAAGAGAGACGACACGTACCTCGTCGCCACGCCCGCCCATGATCACTCGCATGGTGGGATTGAACTCCGCCATGACCTGCCGACAGGATCCGCACGGAGCGGTCGGTGCCTCTGAATCGCCGACCACAGCGATCGCATCGATCTCGGTATACCCGGCCGCGACCGCCGCGGTGATCGCCCCACGCTCAGCGCAGAGTGTTGCGCCATATGCGGCGTTCTCCACGTTCACTCCCTGGAATATCTCGCCTCCGGCGTAGACGGCAGCGCCGACCCGAAAACTCGAGTAGGGTGCGTAAGCCTTGCTCTGGACCTCACGTGCGAACGCCAGCAATGCCAGATCCGGCTGTGTTATCTCATGCATCCTTGTCCTCCTTGGTGTGAGCGGACAGCGCCGGCTCGACCACAAGCTGACGAATCCGCGTTCCTTCCAGTACATCCACGGTGAGTCTCAATCCATCGATCAGAATCGTTTCCCCGGTCTCGGGGATACGACCCGCGAGTTCGGTGAACACTCCACCCACGGTATCCGCGTCCATCTCTATTGCAGTGCC
>DFBG01000137.1:0-5023 GCA_002367305.1 Actinobacteria bacterium UBA3086
CTGCCCCGACGACGTCTGGTCATCCGTCGGCGGAGGCGCGCCCTTCTGGCGAGTCGCATACCACGCGCTCTACTACACCCACCTGTATCTCCAAGCCGACGAAAGTGCTTTCACCCCATGGGAGCATCACCAGACAGGACTGCAGGATCTGGACGATATCCAAGGACCGGAACACCTGCTCAAGATCCTCGAACTCCCGCATCGGCCACCGCAGACCGGTACCCCCTACTCACAGATCGAGATACTCTCGTACTGGACTCTTTGCAACGGAATGGTCGATGATGCCATTCGGATGCTCGACCTCCTGGCCCCCGAGACAGGCTTCAGTTGGCACGCACCTTCCCGGCCCAAAGTAGAACAACACCTTGTGAGCATCCGGCATATCCAGCATCATGCGGCACAGCTGAGTGACCGAGTTCGCGCCTCCACAGGACGAGGCGTTGACTGGGTAGGAACCAACCGTTAAGTACTCCCACACACCTGTATGGAGGCTACTGTGAAGGCGAAGCAATCCAAGTCCCTGATCGTGGCGATCGTCATCGTGGGCCTCATCGCCCTCGTCGCCCTCGCGACGTGTTCGCCGGAGTCCGACGACTCCGCAACGACCGAGACTCCTGCCACCACACCCGAGCCTGTTGCCGAAGACACCCCCGCCGCCGCGGACGATGTCACCGAGCTGCAGATCGAGGACGTTGTGGTGGGCACCGGCGATGAAGCCGTGAAGGGCACCACCGTGACCGTGCATTACACCGGCTGGCTCACCGACGGCACCAAGTTCGACTCATCGGTGGACTCGGGGCAGCCCTTTGAGTTCCCTCTGGGTGCCGGCTACGTCATCCCCGGCTGGGATGAAGGAGTCGCGGGCATGAAGGTCGGCGGCAAGCGCACACTGACCATTCCGCCCGAAATGGGATACGGAGCAGCAGGCGCCGGCGGAGTCATTCCACCCAACGCGACACTCATCTTTGATGTGGAACTGCTGGCAGTCAACTGACGCGAACGAGTAGAAGCCTCTCCCGCCACATCACCTGGGGAAGGGAGAGGCCGTCTGCTCGCGAATCAAGTAGTAGCGTACGGCGATCGCTGGACACCAAATCTCCGGGGGGAGACGTCCATGCACCTTCGCCGTACGCCGGGGGGAACTTCGCACCACCTTCGCCGAGGGCCCCTCTCCGTGTGCATTCATAGCGGAGGTGTCACGTACAAGGGGGACGAGACGTATGACCGATCCGAGCACTCCGAATCCGAGCACCCTGAGAGACAAACCTCCCCGCAAGACCATGACGGTGGTCCGCGTTCTGGGAACTCTCGTTCTGGCAGGCATACTCTTTTCCTTTGGCATGAGCCGGTTCGGCACGCCCATGATCTTCAAGTCAGCCGCCCGCTCGGTCTTCAAGGACCGAGTGGCAGAGGCTGTTGATATCGAGGAATCCACCGTCATCATCGAGGGCATGCCCTACGACGAGGTAGAAGGTCTTCTGGGCGAATGGGACTACGCGGAGCGCAACATGGTCTCAAGCGAAGCCGGAGGTGGTACCGAGGTGGTGGCCGCAGTCTACACATGGCTGGACACGGATCAGGGCTGCGTGAAGGCGCTCATCATCAACGACGAAGTCGTCGAGGCGATGTGCGGTGACTGGGGCGAGACTCCTGTGGACGGCCTAGTCGAGGACCCTCCAAACTCGTAGGTTCGGTAGACTGGGGTAGCAGAGCTGCAGCACCAAGCCCGATACTGCGACCCCGGAGGCCACCATGACAGCGACTTCGAGTGTGATCATCAGCCTTGCGCTGCTCTTCTACTCAATAGGCGTGTGGAGCGAGCGCATCCAAGGCAAGCTCAAGGTCTGGCATCTGGCCTTTTTCTGGCTCGGCCTCGTCTGTGACACCTGGGGCACGGGACTCATGTTCGACATGTCAGAGGGCATGACCTTCGACGTTCACGGCATAACCGGCCTCATCGCCATCGTTCTCATGTTCGCCCACGCAATCTGGGCCACTATCGTCCTCGTGCGTCACGATGAGCACTGGATCACTCGCTTCCACAAGCTCAGCGTGGCCGTATGGGTGATCTGGCTCATCCCCTACTTCAGCCCCATGTTCTTCGCTTTGGGGTAGGGACTACTGCGACGGATCAACATGAGAGGGACCTATGAAGGCGATCATCGTGTACGAGTCCATGTGGGGCAACACCGCTGCGGTAGCCCGCGCGGTGGCCGAGGGAATCGGTCCCGAAGCCATGGCGCTCAACACATCCGAAGCCACGGCGGAAATGATCGCCGACGCCGATCTCATTGTGGGAGGTTCACCCCTCATGGGGTTCATGATGCCCACCCAGAGCACGCGCGACACTCTGGCATCCGGCAAACAACACCGCGACAACCCGCCTGACCTGTCGAATCCGTCGATGCGCTCTTGGTTCAAGACGCTCTCACCGGGTTCCGGGCACGGAGCAGGCTACGAGACGGGACTCGGCTGGTCACCGGGCAGTGCTGCGAAGAAAATCGCCCGCAAGCTCGCGTCGACCGGCTACGAGACGGTTCTCGACCACGAACGTTTTCTTGTCGCGGGCACCTACGGACCCCTGAACGATGGCGAGATCGAGCGCGCCAAGGCGTGGGGCGCCACGATCGCAGAAAAGGTCAAGCGGACTACGGAATAGGACCAGCAAGGAGACCCCACGTGTACCAGCAAGACTGGATACTGCGCGAAATCGAACTCATGGGTGCTGCCGTACGGCAGATTCTGACCAAGATCCTCAACAAGAGGCCCGACCAGGCGCTCGACCTCGCCGACGAAGCCGTCGGAGAGATCATGGGCTCGGATCCGTCCTTGGTGTATGCCCTGTCTCCCGAAGGTGTCCTCACGATGCTGTCGGCCGGTGGGACGGTGGACGAGTTCCGCGCGCGAGCGTTGGGCGAGACCCTGTTCGCGCGCGCCGAGGCGCTTGACGCGATGAGCCGTGCCGACGAAGCCGCCCTCGATCGCAGTCGGTCGCGAGCGCTCCTTTCTGCCGTCCTTGAAACAGCCCGAGACGAGGACGTCAAACGCATCCGAGAGGTTCTCGGCTGGCTCGACAAGGAGTGACGATGCCGGATTACACGATCGCAGAAGGCTATCTACCCGGTTCGCTCGGTGCAGTCGCATCGCTCCACGGTAGCTACTACCACGAACATTGGGGATTCGGCCTCTGCTTCGAAGCCAAGGTGGCATCGGAACTCGCCTCGTTCCTGGAGCGATACGACCACGATCGCGACGGATTCTGGACCGCCTCAATGAACGGTCGAGTACAGGGAGCGATCACTATCGACGGGTCGCGCGCGGAGACCGAGGGGGCTCATCTGCGATGGTTCATCGTCTCCGACGCCCTGCGCGGCAAAGGCGCCGGGACACAGCTCATGCACACCGCCATGGACTTCTGCCGAGACAGAGGCTACGCAAAGGTCCACCTCTGGACCTTCGATGGCTTGGATGTCGCGCGGAACCTCTATGAGCGCGAAGGATTCAAGCTGGTCCAGGAGCACGCCGGTGACCAATGGGGGGTCCTCGTCAATGAACAGAAAATGGAATGCGACCTCGTCGTAATCGGGTAAATACGCTCCGAACCACTCGAACCTCAAAGAAGGGTGATGGTGAGATGCCGGAGAAAGCAATTGGCTGCGCCAGACCGACGGGATCGGTCGTCGGTGAGGAGCCTGCCAAGGACACAGAATCAACCGAACCTGAGCGAAAGGAAGTACCCGTGAACAAGATCATGGTGGGGCGCAAGGCTCCAGATTTCACTGCTCCCGCATACCATGCCGGGGAGTTCAAGCAGGTCAAGCTGTCCGACAGCTTAGGCAAGTGGGTCGTGCTCTGCTTCTACCCTGGGGACTTCACGTTCGTTTGACCGACGGAACTCTCGGCGGTCGCCGCGAAATACGACGAGTTCCAGGCTCTGGGAGCCGACGTCATGTCAGTCAGCGTGGACACACAGTTCGTGCACAAGATGTGGAACGAAACCGAGCTCTCCAAGATGGTCGACGGTGGCGTTCCCTTCCCCATGATCGCCGACGCAGCTGGTCACTTGGGCAAGGCGTACGGCGTGTACGACGATGAAGCAGGCGTGGATGTACGTGGGCGCTTCATCATCGACCCGGACGGCATGGTCCAAGCCATGGAGGTCCTCACTCCCCCCGTCGGCCGAAAAGTCGAAGAGTCCCTGCGCCAGATCAAGGCGTTCCAACACGTGCGCAAGACGAGCGGCGCAGAGGTCACCCCCTCCGGATGGGAGCCAGGCAAGAAGATACTGAAGCCGGGCCCGGATCTCGTCGGCCACGTCTGGGAGGTCTGGAAGCCAGGCGACGAGTAAGCTCACAGCCGAGCCCACAGTAGATGTACACGAACACCCGATGATCCCAACCGGAATCATCGGGTGTTCGCTGGAGAATCCCGTTTTGGCCTGAAACGTGCTATAGTTACCGCCAGACGAGCCGTTGGGGCTCGTAGAATTGCGACGTGACACACCGCATTCTTGCGGAAACAGTCACGTCGTTTTGTTTTGCACCCAAGAGGTGCGAGAGGATGGATTCACATGGCAGAAGGCAAAGTAAAGTGGTTCAACGCCGATAAGGGCTACGGCTTCATCGAGCGTGAAGATGGCGACGATCTGTTCGTTCACTTCTCTGAGATCCAGTCCGAGGGCTTCAAGTCCCTTGACGAGGGTCAGTCCGTGTCTTTCACGGAAGCCACTGGTCAGAACGGCAAGCAGCAGGCTACCCAGGTGCGTGCTCTCTAAGCACCCCTGTAACTGAAGCTTAAGAACCGGGCGGTCCCTTTGGGGCCGCCCGGTTCTGTTCTATTCACCTTTGCCCTCGACGCGCATCCCGCGTGAACGATGGATGCTACCTCTCGGTCGCGGCCGCGCGTTCGTCGGCGGACATGGACGCCAGACGCTCCACTGCCGAGACATCCACTCCGACTCCCTGCGCAATACGCGTTCCCAGATCTGCGTCCACCTTGTAGAAGATTGCGCATTGACGAAGCC
>DFBG01000137.1:5146-5764 GCA_002367305.1 Actinobacteria bacterium UBA3086
TGCGGATATGGCATGCGGCCCGCCTCGCCGCTCACCTGCATGCCGGGATCATCGGCACTGGGGTCCGGCCCCGCTCCGTTGAAGCTGTTGGGCCAGTAGTTGGGACTGTGTCCACCGTTATCGTCGAACCGCATGTGTCCGTCGCGCTGGTAGCTCGACACAGGTGAGTTCTTAGGCGCGTTGATGGGCAACAGATGGTAGTTCGAACCCAACCGATGCAGATGCGTGTCGTGGTAGCTGAACAGACGTCCTTGCAGCATCTTGTCCGCCGACGGGCCAATGCCGGGCACGAAGTTGCTGGGATTGAAGGCTGACTGCTCCACCTCGGCGAAGTAGTTGTCGGGATTACGGTCCAGCACGAATCGCCCGATGGTCATAGGCGGGTAGTCAGCGTGCGGCCAGACCTTGGTGATATCGAGGACGTCGAACCGGTAGTCATCGGCCTCGGCGACCGGCATGATCTGGACCTCGAGACGCCATTCGGGGTAGTCCCCGCGCTCGATAGCCTCGAACAGGTCGCGGGTGGCGTGATCGGCATCTGCGGCCTTCATCGCGTCGGCCTCTTCGGCAGTGAAGTTCTTGATGCCCTGCTCGGTCTTGAAGTGGTACTGCACATAG
>DFBG01000137.1:5818-9373 GCA_002367305.1 Actinobacteria bacterium UBA3086
GCCGGCGTGCCACGATCCGAGAAGAGCACCATCACCTGATGGACCGACTCCGGCGTGAGCGACAGGAAGTCCCAGAACATATCGGGATCCTTGAGGTTCGTGCGGGGATTGCGCTTCTGGGTATGGATGAAGTCGGGGAATTTGAGGGGGTCGCGAATGAAGAACACGGGCGTGTTGTTGCCCGTCATGTCGTAGTTGCCCTCCTCGGTGTAGAACTTGAGGGCAAAACCGCGTGGATCGCGCTCGGCGTCGGCCGAACCCTTCTCGCCGCCAACGGTGGAGAAGCGCGCAAAGACCTCGGTCTTCTTGCCGACCTGGGACAAGAACGCCGCCTTGGTGTACCTGGTGACGTCGGCAGTGACCTCGAAAAAGCCGTGCGCACCTGCGCCTTTGGCGTGGACGACGCGCTCCGGTGTACGCTCGCGGTCGAAGTGCCCCAGCTTTTCGAGCAAGTGCACGTCCTGCATGAGCACCGGGCCCTTGGGTCCCGCCGTCTGGGAATTCTGATCGTCGTCGACCGGCTTGCCGAATCCTGTGGTCAGGACATCCTTCTTAGACATGTTTCGCCCCCATCTCTCGGTATGGGAAGGAGTTTCCCTGTACCGAGAGGCGCGAAACTACGTCACCTTGCTCCGGCGTTTGTATTCGGGGCGATCCCAAAGACGGTCACGCAGGATAGTCTCGAGAACGTCAACAGCACGGACCACATCGTCCGGCCCGAGGTACAGCGGCGTGAAGCCGAAGCGAATGATGTCCGGCGCGCGAAAGTCGCCGATGACGTCATGTGCGATGAGTGCCTGCATCACGGCATAGCCGTCGGGGAACCGGAATGAGACCTGCGATCCGCGTGCATGCGGGTCGCGGGGCGAAGCAAGTTCGAGTTCCGGACAGCGGGCCTCGACCTCGGCTATGAACAGCTCCGTGAGTTCGATGGAGCGCTCACGCACGTCGGTCAAATCGATCCCGTCCCAGACGTCCAGTGCGGCGTCGAGCGACGCCATCGCGAGGATTGGCGGGGTGCCGACCAGCATGCGATCGGTCGTCGGTGCGGGACGGTACTCTAGGTCGAATGCGAACGGCGCCTCGTGCCCCATCCAGCCGACAAGTGCGGGGCGGGCCTCGTCGGCGTGATCAGGTCGCACGTAGATGAACGCGGGCGCGCCCGGGCCACCGTTCAGATACTTGTAGCCGCACCCGATCGCGAAGTCCGCCCCTGCCGCCTCGAGATCCACAGGGAATGCGCCCGCCGAGTGAGCGAGGTCCCAGATCGTGAGGACACCCGCAGCGTGTGCTCGACGCGTAAGGTTGGTCATGTCGTGCAGCCGCCCCGTGCGGTAATCCGTCTGGGTGAGCATGAGCACCGCGACGGTCTCATCTATTGCATCCGCGACATCCTGCGGCTCCACCGTACGCAGCTCGTAGCCCGTACCGTGCGGGCCGTCGCCCAGCGCACGCAGCAATCCCTGCGCGACGTAGAGGTCATTGGGGAAGTTGCCGGTGTCGGACAGGACCACGCGACGGGTGGCTGTATCTGAGACCTCGACCGCACGTTCTGCCTGCATGCCAAGCGCTGCGGAGAGCACTTTGAAGAGGTTCACTGATGTCGAATCCGTGGCGAGCACAGAACCCGCCGGAGCGCCTACCAGCTTGGCGATGCGGTCCCCCACCTTCTGCGGCAGGTCGATCCATCCCGCATCGTTCCACCCCTTGATCAGCTGGCGACTCCACTGATCGTCGATCACGTGGCGAACGCGCTCTCGCGATGCCTTGGGCAGTGGCCCTAGCGAGTTGCCGTCCAGATACACGACGCCCTCGGGCACCTCGAACAGGTGTCGGGTTGCTTTGAAGACGGTGTCGAGACGTGGATTCATCAGGGGTCAACCTCTCGCGAGAGTGGGGTCCATATGCGAGACCATTATCCCCGAGGATGGTTGCGGGGTCACGCAGACGCGTACGGCGCATCGAATCGCTTATCCCATGCACCATTCTTCTTGAGCAGCCCGTTCCAGTAGAACTCCGTCACCGGCGCCTTCTCAGCAAGGGACATCACACGGACCATTGTGGGCGAGAGGCGTTCCTTTCCCGCTATGCGTGAAAGCACCACCGGATCGAACGCTCCGACGACGAGTGACGCCCCCACGGAGCGAAGTGATTCCCAGAGCTTCTTGTTCGCCCTGTCCGGCATAACCTGAAGCACTTCGCCTCCTGGGCGCACAACCGTTCCGGCGTACTCACAGCCCAGACGGGTTGCGAACTTGGCCAGATAGCGCTCGAGTGGGCGAGAGTGCAGGGCCTCGGGGAACCCTGACTGGACCAAGAAACCGAGACGCGGGTTTTCTCCGCGCCCAACGAACGGGGCAAGGGTCTCGATGAAGCCCATGACAAGGCCCGGCATGGAGTCCGCGTAGAGCGGCATACCCAGAACGACCGTATCCGCGGCACCGAATGCTTCCGCAGCGCGCGCTCGATCCCGCTCCAGGGCCAAGTGCAATACCTCGGGCTCGGCGCCCCCGCCACGCACCCAACCCTCACCTACACGCGAGAGCATCTTCATGGAGTTGGAGCGTGTGCCCCTCGGCGAGCCATTAAGCAACAGTAGCGAACTCATGTGCAACCTCCTTGGCGGGTCGGTCTGAAACCGACGTGAATGCAAGACGCGTCTTCAGATTGCGAGCCGTGCGAGACCACATCTTCTGCGTGATCTCAATGTCCTCGGCATCGGTATCCGGACCTGCGCCCAGGAGCAGGCCCATGAGGGAGTAGTGCTCATAGCGGGGGCGATGGTGCATCTCCCCGCCCTCTATCTGGCCGTAGGGATGTACCAGGGGGATCATCTGATCGGCCATGCGCTTAAGTAGCGCCGACGTGAAACCCATTGTCATGGGCGACGCCAGAACCACGAGATCCGAGTCAACGATGGCTCGGCATGTCTGCTCGGTATCGTCGCGCTTGACGCACTCCCCCGGCGTCTTGGCCCAGCAACCCCAGCATCCGGAACAGCCTTTGATGTCGAGGTCCCGCAGTTCGATGGTCTCCACGTCGTGACCGGATGTCGCCATCCGCGTAGCCACCTCATGAACGTATGCGTCGAAGCTGGATGCGGAGTCCGGCTCACCGTTGAGTATCGTGATCTTCATGAATCCTCCCCTTTGTTTCTACACCGTAGAACACGTGACAATCAGGATTCTACACCGTAGAATGAACCTGTCAAGGCTCCATCGCGAAAGAGGTTCGATCGTGTCCAAGATAGGGAATCCTAAATCGGCGACGAAACGCATGCGTCCATCGACTCCGCTCACGCGCGAACGCATCGTGCGCACTGCTATCGGAATCGTTGACCGGGACGGGCTCAAGGCGCTGTCCATGCGAAAGCTCGGCGCCGAACTGGGTGTCGACCCCATGGCGGTCTACTACCACGTCCCCAACAAGGACGCGCTCCTGGATGCCATAGTCGAGGCCGTGATGTCCGAAAGTGATTACTCCGGCGACGATCCCCATGCATCGCCAGAAGACCGCATCATGGTCGCCGCGAATGCGTACCTCAGAGCGATGCTC
>DFBG01000137.1:9393-12569 GCA_002367305.1 Actinobacteria bacterium UBA3086
GAGCTCATGATGGGGATACTGCGTGAAGCAGGCCTCTCCCCGACCCAGGCGCTCGCCGGGATGAATGCGATCGCATCGGCAGTTCGCGGGGCCGCCGCAATGGTGGGCGCCTCCGGTACCGAGCCGCCGTCGCCGGAGGAACTCGAGGCGCTCGCAAGCCTGTTCCCCGCCGACGAGTTCCCGCACCTGATCGAGGCCGCCATGTGTCCCCAGGACTTTGACCGCGACTTCGAATTCGGCGTGCGGGCGCTGGCAAAGGGGCTCCTGCTCAGCCGCTAACCTACTCTATCGGGGTGCGTGGTTCTTCTCGCTGCCCAGAACCTCATTTCGCCAACCTGGGCCCATGCGGTCTTCTATGTATTCGCGGATCAACTGCCTCACGACTTGAGACGGTGTCACGTCCTCTTGTCTGCACAACTTCTCAAAAGCTGCCTTCTTGTTGGGATCGATAAGTACGGTAAGTCGTGCAGTTCTGTCTTCTCGCAACATCAAAACTCCTCATGGGCCGGCACATGATTGCAATCGAATTAATATTACCATTCTATGTATGCCCATTGTATTTGTGTTCTATGCGACTAAGATGGTACTTCCGTTCTAATCTCAGGAGGGAAATCCGCATGTCCAACAGGGTTCAACTCACGCCCGTGCGCTTTTCAAGCGCGCTTCGTGACGCCCTGACGCGCGAACCGTACACGCTGTCCACGCTCAGAGCCGATGTCCTTGCAGGTCTCACTGTCGCCATCGTCGCTATCCCACTCGCGATGGCTTTGGCTATTGCAAGCGGAGTCCCCCCTCAGTACGGTCTATACTCCGCCATCGTTGGTGGATTCGTAGCGGCATTGGTCGGAGGATCACGGTACAGCGTTTCTGGACCGACTGCCGCGTTCGTGGTCATCCTCGCACCAATCACCGCCAAGTACGGCATGGCCGGGCTTGCGACAGCCGGTCTCATGGCCGGCGTCATCCTGTTCGCATTCGCAGTCCTCAGGATCGGTCGCTTGATCGAGTACGTCCCAGAACCGGTCACCGTCGGCTTCACCAGCGGCATTGCTGTCGTGATAGCCGTACTGCAGCTCAACGACTTTCTGGGCCTTGGTCTCACCGAGATGCCCGAGGCCTTCTTGGGCAAGATCGGTGTCATCGCTCAAGCCATTCCCCACTCCTACTGGGCCGTGGTCCTAGTTGGAGCGGTCACGTTGCTCGTCAAGATCCTCTGGCCTCAGGAGCGCCTCCTGATACCCGGCTACGCGCCTGCGATCGTAGTCGGCACTCTTCTGTCGCTCCTTCTCGCTCAACTCGGGCACCCCGTGGACACGATCGGCTCCCGCTTCACATTCGAGGTTGCAGGTGTGACCGGTCACGGGATTCCACAGATGCTTCCTCATCTCAGTTGGCCATGGGCGCTGCCCGGACCCAACGGTGAGGCGTTCGTCCTCTCCTGGCAGTCGGTCCGCGACCTCATACCCGCCGCATTCTCCATCGCCGTACTGGGGGCCATCGAGTCCCTGCTCTGCGCCGTGGTGCTCGACCGCTCGACACGCACCCATCACCACTCCAACGGTGAGCTCCTGGGACAGGGCATAGCCAACATCACGACACCATTCTTTGGCGGGGTTCCCGTCACTGCAGCGATCGCCCGCTCGGCAGCCAACGTGAGCGCCGGAGGACGCACGCCACTGGCTGCGGCCGTCCACGCAGTCTCCGTTCTCATCGGCGTTCTGATTCTCGCCCCTGCACTGTCGTACATCCCCATGGCGGCGATGGCCGCTGTTCTGCTCACGGTTGCATGGAACATGAGCGAGGCGAAGACAGCCGTCTCCCTTCTCAAGCGTGCCCCGCGACCCGACAAGCTCGTCTTCATCGTCTGCTTCTCGCTCACCGTGGTGTTCGACATGGTGCTGGCCATCGCCGTGGGTATCGCACTTGCCGCATTCCTGTTCATGGGAGACATCGCGCGATTCACTCAAACACGTGACGTCACCAACGAACCCCGCTACGTGTCCCCCCCGCTTCCCGCCGACTGGCGCGTGTACAAGATCATCGGGGCGATGTTCTTCGCCGCCGCCGACAGGGTCCTGACACAACTCCTGAACGAAACAGCCGACGGGTCGAACCTGATCATCTACGCCGACGGGATCACGCTGTTGGACGCAGGCGGTACGAGTGCCTTTGAACGGTTCTTCGAGGAGTGCGAATCGCGACATATCCGGGTCATCATCACCAACATGCAGGCACAGACCGAACGCGCCCTGAAAGCATCGGGCATTGGCGCGCGCGCTCGCGCCGCGGTGTTCACCGCGACCCTGCCCGAGGCGATCGAGATGGCACGGACTGACACGGTGGCCGCATAAGAGAGTAGACTCAAGCCTCACACAAACGCACGGCGCTCAACACACAAAGAGAGGCGGCTCATGACCCACGAGCATGAGACGTACAGTTCGGTCGATCTCATCGTATGGAGCGGTACCGGCAATACACGTCGGGTGGCCGAGCAGATCGCGGGCGCGGCTCGCACCCTTGGTGCCACCGCTCGCGTACTGGCCGGGATCACCGTCGACGATAAGCAATCTTCCGGCTCGAGGCTGCTGGGCTTCCTCGCCCCCACGCACGGCTTCACTGCACCATGGCCGCTCTGGAAGGCCGCATTGACAACTCCAGGCGTGCGCGGCACCGACGTCTTCGTACTCGTGACCCGCGGAGGCACGCGTGTCGCGGGCAAGCTCTTCTCTGGATTCGAGGGTACAGCGACCTACCTGCCCGCAGCGATACTGGCCCTGCGCGGTGCTCGCATCCGCGGTGTCGGCGCAATCGATATGCCCCTCAACTGGACGGTCGTGCACTCGGCCTTCGATGACGAGAGCGTAGCCGCGATCGTAGCCCGTGGCGACGAACGAGCCGACGATTTCGCCCAGAAGATCCTGCACGGCGAGAAGGTGTTCGGCGGGCTGATACAACTGGTCCTCGGCCTCGCGATCCTGCCCCTGTCCCTTGGCTACATGCTCATCGCCCGCCTCATGCTGGCTAAGATGTTCTTTGCCGACGAGAACTGCACCTCATGCGGCACCTGCGAGAGCATCTGCCCTCAAGGAGCAGTGCGCCTGCGCGGCAAGTCCAAGCGCCCCTACTGGAGTTTCCACTGCCAGAACTGCATGCGTTGCATGTCCAACTGCCCGACC
>DFBG01000100.1 GCA_002367305.1 Actinobacteria bacterium UBA3086
CTCCGGTGAGACCTCAATGGAGGCCTTTGGCGACTTGAGCACGTTGTCGGATCCGCGTGTGGTGAAGGCACTGCTATCCAACGGGTTGACGCACCAGTAGTACGTTGTCATAGATGCTTGGGCGGTACTCGCTGAGTTCAGGACTTGGGTGGCTCAGCCTTTGGGTCCCAGAGGACCTCGGTCGAGTCTGCGACGATGTTTGCGTATCGCGCTGCAGTGAAGAGCAGGTCGCTCAGCCTATTCACGAACGCGAGTATCTGTGTGTCGACCGGTTCCGTGCTTGCGAGCGTGAGTATCTCGCGCTCTGCTCGGCGCGCTACTGTGCGGGCCACGTGGAGCCTTGCTGAGGTCTCACATCCACCGGGGAGGACGAATCCGGGGAATCCGCCGACCCTGATCGACATGACGTCGATCCATCGTTCCAGCGCAGCTGTGTCAGCGGCGGTGACGGTGGGCGTGCTCTCGGACGGTGGGTCCGTGGGAGTCGCCAGATTGCTGGAGCAGTTGAACAGCCGCTGCTGCGAGAACTCGAGCGCATCATCCAGAAGTCGAGTCTCTGCCCCCAGTGAGGGCAGACTTGCCAGCGCGAGTCCCACCTGCGAGCTCAATTCGTCAACGGTGCCGTACGCAGTGACGCGTGAGCAGTCCTTTCGGACGCGCGCGCCACCTACGAGTGAGGTCTCACCGGTGTCTCCTCGGCGTGTGTAGATGTCTCCAGTCATGGCTGTGATGTTAGCGCATCTCGCGCAGGCGCATGGCGAGCTGGCCAAGGAGACCGGGGTCATCCGGCTTTGCGCCGGTCGGATCGACCAGCCGGAACACGTCCTTCACGCGCCCATCACGCACGATTGCGGTGGCTGCGGCGATGTCGAGCCCGCTGTCCGTCACCGCCCGCGCGATGTCATGCAGGAGCCCCACTCGGTCGGAGGCCTTGATGGTGAGCACAACGGCGAAAGGATCTTCGGTCTCCATATTCACGCTCGTAGGTGCGGTTGGTGCGCACACGTCGTAGTGGCGGGCGCGTTCCGCAAGGCGCACTCCCAGTGAGAGTCGACCTCGCAGTGATGCGTCGATATGGCGCTCAAGATTGGTCCATGTGGAGGTGCCTGTAGCGGCGCGGGTGGTCGACTTCACCACGAAGGTGTCGAGTGCGATATGCGACGAGCCTGAGACGGCTTCGATGTTCAGGATATCCAGCCCGGTGAGTGCGAACGCTCCGGCGAGATCGGCAAAGAGGCCGGGACGGTCGAATGCGGCAATGGTCACGACGTGTGTCCCTTGGATGGGACCCATGGTCACGAGAGTCTCGAATGCAGCGGATAGGTTTCGTGCTGCGAGACGTGCCGCGAGGCGTGCATGGCCGACGATCTCCTCGGCGGTACGGCCTGCCAGGTAGCGTAAGGGGGCCTCGGTCACGAATGCATGGAGGTCGGGCTCGGAATCCAGCGCCGTTAGCGCCGCGGTGCGAACCTGGCGCGCGTGTTCCGCGATTCCGGCACCTTCGACTCCGGGTGAGAGTGCGGCGTCAAGACGGGTCACGAGTTTGCCCACGAGTGCCGCATGCCAGTCAGACCATGCGCTCGGGCCAGTGGCAATGCTGTCGGCGATAGTGAGCAGATGGAGAGGCGCCACGAGACGGCGCTCTCCGACTGCGGAAGCGACGCGCAGGATCGAGTCTTCCTCGTCGAGGTCGACCGACGACGCGGACTGCGCGAGCACGAGATGTAGCCGAACGAGGTCAGCCACAAGATCGGCGTCCTGTGCGCTCAGCTGAAAGAGAAGCGCGGACTCACGGGCAGGGGCGGCACCCAGCTCTCCGTGGTCGATGCCTCCGTTGATCTTGCCGATGTCGTGCACGAGCGCGGAAACGATCGTCGCGGTCAGTTCAGCCTCGGCGAGCGCGCTCCGTGAACGCGTGGCCAGTGTGTCTGCTGCAACCTCTGACCCGATCAACGTGGCCGCGAGCAGGCAGTGGGCGCCTACCGTGAGCTGATGTGCGATCCCAGGGCGTCGCAGGGTGATGAGTTTGCTCATTGCGGGGACCAGGGCGTCGAGCGCTCCGGACCACGCTGCTTTCTCAAGAAGGGGGAGGGAGTCACGTCCAGCGCGACACAGTTCGATGACCTTATCGGGGGTACAGACGGGGTCGAGTTCGCTAGAGGTCCCGCCGATGCGCCCACGTACGGCGAGAAGCGTGTGGTGGGTGTCAGCGAGCGCCTTCTGCACGTCCTGGGGGTGTACCGCGGAGAGGGCGTCGGCGTCCTCCAGGGACATGAGCGAGCCGCCCCCGGATAGTTGTGTTTCCCAACGCGCGGCTGCCACGATCTCGGCAGCACCGATGAGACGCTCGTACTCCAGAGTCGTGAGTAGTTCGGCCTTGATGAGTGCCGAAGGATCAGACTGCCGCTCTCCGGTCAGTACCGCTGCTGTCCAAGTGAGTTCGTCGAAGTCACGCCGACCTCCCGCGCCTTCTTTGAGGTCAGGTTCCAGCAGATACGGGGAGCCAGGACGTTCACGTTCGCCCAGGGCGGCAAGTACGCTGGTGCGCCGTTTTCTGGCGTCGGCGGCGCAGGTGGCGATGACCTGATCGCCGAGATCGCTGTCCCCGGCGATGACGCGGGCGGTGAGTGTCGATGTCATGGTGGCCGTGTCCTCGCGACACGCGGCGATCTGTTCGCGTCGCGAACGCACCTGATGTCCCACATTGAGACCTGCGTCCCAGAGTGGATAGAGGATGTCCTCCACGAAAGGACGCAATGCCGAAGATGAGGCGTTGGACACGACGAGAAGATCCAGGTCGCTTCCGGGGAGCAGGGCACCGGATCCGTATCCGCCCAACGCGAGGAGCGACCAGCGGGTGCGCGGTGGCAGTTTTGACGCCGCGGCCAGAGCCATGTCGGCAAGGACCCTGTCAGTGAGAGCAGCGAGTTGCCGCGCCGAGTCGATGCTCGGCACGGCAACTCGCAGGAGAGTCTCTCGCTTATGGAGGTAGTCGCGCATGCGACCTTCCTCTTTCGTCGGACTACAGGGCGTCGGGGCCACGCTCGCCGGTTCGGATACGCACGGCGCCTTCGCAGTCGTAGGTGAACACCTTGCCGTCGCCGATCTTCTCCGTGCGGCCACTCTCGATGATGGCGTCCTCAACCTTCGCGGCCAGCGCGTCGTCGACCACGATCTCAATCTTGACCTTGGGGCGGAAGTCCACGGTGTACTCCGCACCGCGGTAGACCTCCGTATGGCCCTTCTGCCGCCCGAAACCCTTTACCTCGTAGGCGGTCATGCCTGTGATACCCAGAGCATTCAGTGCTTCCTTCACATCTTCAAGCTTGTGCGGCTTGATGATCGCTTCGATCTTCTTCACGGTTCGACTCCTTCGTGTTCTCGAGCGTCTCTGATTTCTACCCGACTTCTTCGTGTTGGATCCTCTAGAAGGTGTTGTCAGTGTGCACGAAGTCCGGGTACGCGCGGTTGCCGTGCTCGCCGATGTCGAGGCCCTCGATCTCCTCGTCCTCGGTCACGCGGACGCCGATCGTCATCTTGATGATCGACCATGCTGCGAAGGAGACTACGAACACCGCACCGCCAACCGCTGCAACACCGATGGCCTGGCTGACCAGCAGGTCGAAGCCGCCTCCGAAGAACAGGCCGTCGCCCGTCGTTCCGGGAGCTATGGCGTCTTGGGCGAAGAGGCCCACGGCCAGTGTGCCGAAGATGCCGCCCATGCCGTGCACCGCGATGGCGCCGACCGGATCGTCAAGACGAAGCTTGTCGAGAAGCAGCACGCCGAACACGATGATGGCGCCGGCGATTCCGCCGATGATGAGCGAGCTGCCGATGCTCACGAACGCACAGCCGGCGGTGATGCCCACGAGCCCGCCGAGTGCACCGTTGATGGTCATGCCGATATCCGGCTTGCCGAGCTTGACCCACGCCAGAGCGGTGGCGACAAGTGCCCCAGCCGCCGCGGCCAAGTTAGTGGTGACGAGGATGTGCGAGATGGCCATCGGGTCGGCGGCCATGGTGCTTCCGGGGTTGAAGCCGAACCAACCGAGCCAGAGGATGAGGGCACCGGTCATCGCGGAGGTCATATTGTGACCGGGGATCGCGTGGACTTTCCCATCCTTGCCGTATTTGCCCAGGCGGGGGCCCAGGACGAGTACGCCCGCGAGTGCTGCCCATGCGCCCACAGAGTGAACGACGGTGGAGCCTGCGAAGTCCCAGAAGCCGAGTTCGGCGAGCCAGCCGCCGCCCCAGATCCAGTGCCCCACGACCGGGTACACGAAGGCCACGAGAAGGAACGAGAAAATGATGAACGAGAGGTACTTGATGCGCTCTGCCACAGCACCAGAGACGATGGTGGCGGCGGTTCCGGCGAATACGAGCTGGAAGAAGAACTTGGCCATGAGCGGCACACCCGTCCACCCCATTGCGGAGTAGACGCCCTGATATGCGTCACCTGTAGCGGGGCTGTTGTCGGCTCCTCCAAGGAAGAAGAGTCCCTTGGTGCCAAAGAAGGGGTTGCCGTCGCCGTACATGAGACCCCATCCGATCACGAGGAATGCGATCGTGGCGATGGCGAACACGACGAAGTTCTTGGAGATGATGTTCACCGTGTTCTTGGCACGTGCGAAGCCAGATTCGACGAGTCCAAAGCCCAGGTTCATGAAGAACACGAGCATTCCCGCGAGCAGTACCCACAGTGTGTCCAGTGTTACCTGAAGATCCATAGAGCCCTCCTAACTCGAACGTGATGTCGATTACTTGCCGAGCATCCCGTCGGAGTGTTTCGAGCGCGTTGCATCGCCGTGAAATCTCTGCGAACTCGCAATGTGGAATACGAACGTATGTTCGTGTAGCATTTGGAGCGTACAATGGAGATTCATTTGAAATCTCCACCGACCGCTACGGGAGGGTACGCCCCTTGTCTCTCGACTCGATATCCATTCGCGGAGCCCGCGAGCATAATCTCAAAGGCTTTGATCTGGAAATCCCCCGTGACGAGCTCGTGGTGATCACGGGTCTTTCGGGATCCGGCAAGTCCTCGCTCGCGTTCGATACGATCTACGCGGAAGGGCAGCGCCGCTACGTGGAGTCGCTCTCGGCGTACGCGCGCCAGTTCCTGGGACAGATGGACAAGCCCGATGTCGACCACATCGAGGGGCTGTCGCCCGCGGTCTCGATCGACCAGAAGACCACATCTCGCAACCCGCGCTCCACGGTGGGCACGGTGACAGAGATATACGACTATCTGCGTCTCCTCTTCGCTCGCGTTGGTATTCCGCACTGTCCTATGTGTGGGCGTACCATCGAGCGTCAGACGAGCGATCAGATCGTCGATCATATCCTTGAGCTGCCCGAGCGCACCAAGTTCCATGTGCTCGCACCGGTGGTCAAGGGCAGGAAGGGCGAGTACGGCAAGCTCTTCGATGACCTGCGTGCCGAGGGATTCACGCGCGTGCGTGTCGATGGATCGGTCCGCACACTCGACGAGGCGATCGTGCTCGACAAGAAATATCGTCATTCGATCGAGGTCGTGGTCGATCGTCTCGCCATGAAGGAGGGCGTGCGTTCGCGTCTGGCCGACAGCGTCGAGACCGCGCTTCGTCTCGCCGACGGGACCGTGCTCGTGGCGGTCGTCGATGGTGATGAGCATTCCTACTCACAGGCTCTCGCGTGTCCCGTCCATGGTGTGTCCATGGACGAACTCGCGCCCCGGGACTTCTCGTTCAATAGTCCCTACGGTGCCTGCCCTGAGTGCAACGGACTTGGCTCTCGTCTGGAGGCTGATCCCGATCTGGTGGTGCCCAATGATGCGCTCACGCTGGCACAGGGAGCGATCAAGCCGTTCCCGTCCAGCGGCAACTACTATCCGCAGTTGATCGCAGCTGCCGCGACGCATCTCGGCGCGGATACGGATACCCCGTGGCGCGATCTGCCCGCTGGGGTTCAGGAGGCCCTGCTGGACGGCTTGGGCGACGAGCGCATTCGAGTAGATTACCTCACACGCGATGGTCGTGAGACGCACTGGTACTCGCGGTACGAAGGAGCGGTCAACTCGGTGATGCGTCGTTACGAGGAGACCGAGTCCGACGCCAGTCGTGACAAACTCGAGGAGTATATGGCGATCATTCCCTGCAAGGCGTGCGGTGGTGCGCGGCTCAAGCCGGAGATACTGGCCGTCACATTCGGTGGCATCAACATCAATCAGGCCACCACCATGTCGGCCAAGGCCGCGCTCGAGTTCTTCCGTGCCGTTGAGCTCAGCGATCGCGAGTCCCACATCGCGGAGCGTGTTATCAAGGAGATCGTCGAGCGGCTCAAGTTCTTGGTCGACGTCGGCCTCGACTACCTAACCCTCGAGCGCGGGACAGCGACACTCTCAGGTGGAGAAGCGCAACGTATCAGGCTCGCGACACAGATCGGTTCCGGTCTCGTCGGCGTACTCTACATACTCGACGAGCCTTCGATCGGTCTACATCAGCGAGATAACGCGCGGCTCATCGGCACCATGGAGCGCCTGCGTGATCTGGGTAACACGGTGATCGTGGTCGAGCATGACGAGGAGACCATTCGTGCGGCGGATTTCGTGGTCGATATGGGACCCGGCGCAGGTGAGCATGGGGGAGAGATCGTCTGCCTCGGCCAGCCCGACGACATCATGGCGTGCGAGGACTCGTTGACTGGGGCGTATCTGACCGGTGCGCGGTCGATCGCGTCTCCGGAGGCGCGCAGGAGTCCTGGACGTGGGTCACTCGTGCTGAAGGGTGCAGTAGAACACAATCTCAAGAATCTCGACGTGGAGATCCCGCTGGGCTCGCTGGTGTTGGTCACCGGCGTGTCCGGTTCGGGAAAATCCTCGCTCGTGACCGACACACTCGCGCCTGCGATCAGTAACCGTGTGTCTCGGGCGCGCAAACGTGCAGGCAAGCATAGTTCGCTCACGGGCATCGAAGGCATCGACAAGATCATCGACATCAATCAGTCGCCCATCGGCCGTACTCCACGCTCCAACCCGGCGACCTACACAGGTATATGGGACGACGTAAGGTCCCTCTTCGCGTCCACTCCCGAGTCCAAGGTCCGTGGCTACGCACCGGGCAGATTCTCCTTCAATGTGAAGGGTGGGCGGTGTGAGGCGTGCAAGGGTGACGGGCAGATCAAGATCGAGATGCACTTCCTGCCGGATGTCTACGTGCCGTGCGAGGTCTGCAAAGGCGCGCGATACAACCGCGAGACACTGCAGGTCACGTACAAAGGCAAGACAGTGAGTGACGTCCTCGACATGACGGTCGAGGAGGCCCTGCACTTCTTTCAGAACATCCCCCCGATCAAGCGCAAGTTGCAGACGCTCTACGACGTGGGCCTCGGCTACATCCGAGTGGGACAACCCGCCACCACGCTCTCAGGCGGCGAGGCGCAGCGCGTGAAGCTGGGGAGCGAGTTGCAGAAGCGGTCGACGGGGCGCACGTTCTATATCCTGGATGAGCCCACCACAGGCCTGCACTTTGATGATGTTCGCCAACTGCTCATCGTGCTCCAACGCTTAGTGGACGCGGGCAACACCGTACTCGTGATCGAGCACAACCTCGATGTCATCAAGAGCGCGGACCACGTCATCGACTTGGGACCTGAGGGCGGTGACGCGGGCGGCGAGATCGTGGTCGTCGGCACGCCGGAGGATGTGGCTGCGTGCGATCGATCTCACACGGGACGTTTCCTGCGACCCGTTCTGGCGGGTGGCGCCGCAACGGTAGCACCCGAGACAGAGGCAGCGAAGCGCTGATACACTGAGTCACGGTCCCGCGGGCCTGAAGCTCGCGAGATGAACCTCACACAATCCGACCTCTTGGAGTCCGGTTGACTGACAGGCCCCGTCGCACGACACAGCGGAGCTCGCGATCCGTTCCTGGTCGTTCGCGCAGACGTGCGCCCTCTCGCCGGCTGAAGTCGGGTCGATCGCAGCGTCTCATCACTCTGCTCACCGGCAACCGCACCCGTCTCATTGTGAGTGTGGCTTCTGTGCTGCTCGTGTTCGTGGTCGTGTTCGCCCTGTACGCTCAGGGCGGCGGTCCTGTTCCCGCGTGGCTCTCCTGGATGGGTCCTGGCGACGGAGGACTCCTCGCTCCTTCGTCTCCCGAGGAGGCCGCTCTGCGCACGGTGCG
>DFBG01000052.1 GCA_002367305.1 Actinobacteria bacterium UBA3086
GTGGGGCAGTCAGGGTCGATACATATCTTCCAGGGACCCTTCTTGGTGTTCACGATGACCTTAGGTGAACCGCAAGGCTCGCAGACTTCATCTGTGGGCTCCAGATCGCCGCGCTGCGGCAACGGATACGAAGTCCCGCAGACGTCATAGTTGGAACAGCGCACGAATCGCTTGAGCGACTTCTGCGAACGAATAACACGAAGGTCTCCACCGTCACCGGTCGGACACTTGCCCAGAATGATCTCGGGCTCGTGACGCGTGGAGCATTCGATATTGAGACAGATCTCCCTGGGCTGCTGGCGGAACTGACGGAACTTCACCTGAGGAGTGCCACACACGGGGCAGAGCGCCTCAACAGCCTCGTAGTGAATCGCCTGCGGAAGCGGATACGTCACCGAACAGTCGGGATACCCTGAGCAGCCGACGAAGTAGGATCGATTGCGTGGCGAATACTTGATGAGGAGATCATGTCCTGACTCAGGACACTTGCCGAGCTTGGCGTCCTCATCGGCGGCCGCCTTGAGCGTCTCGCCGACCTCGGGCACCTTTTCCAGAAGTGTGGCCATGACACCGTCAAGCACGGCACGAGAGTGAGTGACGACCTCCTCGCGCGTGGCCCCGGCACTGGCGATATTGTCCATCTCCGCCTCGAGCTCACCGGTCATGGCCGGGGAAGTGATGCCCGGCGCATACGACACGAGCGCATTGACGACCGAGGCGCCCTTGTTGGTGGGCTCTGCCGGATCGTTGATCACATAGCGGCGATCATAGAGGTTCTGAATGATGTTGTGACGAGTGGCCTTGGTACCCAGCCCCAGTTTCTCCATCTCTTGGATCAGCTTGCCCTGGGTGAATCGCGAAGGCGGCTGGGTTTCCTTCTCGGCGAGATCAGCGCCCAGGAAATCGATCTCGTCGCCCTCGTGCAACGCGGGCAACTGCTCGTCCTTCTTGAGACCGTAGTGGTAGATCGCTCGATAGCCAGGCTTCACGATGACGTCGCCCTTGGCTACGAACGGCTGCCCGTTCACATCGATCGACACCTTGGTTCCCTCGACGAGCGCAGCCTCGGAGAGCGTCGCCATGAAGCGACGCGATACGAGGTTGTAGAGCTTCCACTGCTCGGGCTTGAGGCGTTCCGGATCGGCTGCAGCCGTCGGATGGATGGGCGGATGGTCCGTCGTCTCCTTCTTGCCCCGCGTAGGCGTGAACGAGCCCTTGCGCAGCAGCGCATTGGCGTGCTCGGAGTACACGGGTACGTCGGAGAGCGCCTTGAGGATGCCAGTGAAATCGAGGCTCGAAGGATAGACCGTGTTGTCGACTCGCGGATACGAGATGAGACCGTCCATGTAGAGGCCCTCGGCGATACGCATGGTACGCGCCGGCGAGAGTCCCTCGTTCGCGGCAGCCGCCATGAGTGCCGTGGTGTTGAACGGTGCCGGCGGCTTGGACTGACGCTTCGTCTTGGTCGCCTCGGTGACGGTCGCCTTCTTGGCGTCCTTCACCGCAGCCATAGCCGCAGCGGCCGCGTCACCATCTTTGAATCTGTCAGTGGCGTGACCGGCGGTGAACTCCTCGGCGTCCTTTGCCAGCGTCGCCTTGATCTGCCAGTACGTCTCGGGAGTGAACGCGTCGCGCTCCCCCTCCCGGTCGACGATGAGCTTGAGAGTGGGAGTCTGCACGCGTCCAGCCGACAGCAGATCGCCCCAACGGCGCTTGGATGCCTTGTTCGAAGAGAGCGTGAGGTAGCGGGTCATGACCGCGCCCCAGATGAGATCGATGTCCTGACGCGTGGCACCTGCCTCGGCGAGTTCATCGGAGACCATGCCCAGATTGGTGAATGCACGCTCGATCTCATCCTTGGTGATGGCGGAGAAAGTTGCCCTTGTAATAGGGAGGTCCGGATTGGCCGCGAGCACTATCCCGCGGGCATCCGAGCCGATCAACTCGCCCTCGCGGTCGAAGTCGGTCGCGATCACCACAGACTCGGCCTTCTTGGCCAGGTTGGTGAGTGAGCGGATGATGCCCTTCTCCGCGTCATACTTGTGCACGGGGGCATGAACCATAGTTGCGAGCTGATCGAGGTCCCAGGGGGTTCCCAGACTCACACCGTCATGCTCCTCGGCGAAGTCGACCTTCATGATGTGGCCCTTGAGACCGATGCTCACCCAGTCCTCGCCATCACGACGGAATCGGTACACCGGAGTCTGGTAGACCTTGTCGGCCTTGGGCTTTCCAACCGCGAGGATCTCCGCAATGCGGCGCGCGGCGATATTCTTCTCAGAGACGATCAGTCGCATGGATGCACCGTTCTGTTCGGGTCAGGTTCGAATCCATGCGAGTATATACCGCTCGTCAAGCCACATTCCGACCGGAACCCTACAAGATGCGTCCGGAGATGTGCCAGCGACCAGCCGACAACCCCCCTTATAAGACACAGTAGTCGCGCTGTCGCCCGTAGGGCGGGGACTAGAGTCCGAGGTCCGTGCGACGGGCCTGCATGGCCTCGAGTGAAATTGTCAGGAACTCATCTCGTTCGAGACCAAGCTCCTCGCAGGCACCCATCTGCTCGCGGCTCGCTCCACGAGCGAACGCCTTCTCTTTCCAGCGCTTCTTGAGCGATTTCAGCTTCACGCCGTCAAGATCCTTCTCGGGCCTGACGAGCGCGGCGGCGACGATGAATCCAGTCGTGGGGTCAGCTGCATACAGAGCCTTGTCCATGAGCGACTCCCGTGGTGCCTTGTCCGCATGGGCAAGGATCGCGTGGGCCATCTCCTCATCGATAGAGTCCCCAAGTTCGTCCACCGTCACGATTCCGTGGCGATCGAAGTCCTCGCCCGTCTCGGCGTAGTCCAGATCGTGCAGCAGTCCGGTCAACGCCCAGCGCTCGATATCCTCGTCCGAGAGTTCGAAATGACGTGCGAGTGCATCCATGATGACCTCGGTGGCCACGCAGTGACTCACCAGATTGCGATTGGGAATGCGATCGGTCACCATCGCCAATGCCTCTTCACGCGTCATGTTAGCTCCTCCCAGCGACGATACCGTCGCCACATGGACATCTTCCCTCAGATCACGTCCCAGCCGCTCTAAGAGCCGCTCTTGAGCGCCTCGATCCGATCGGTGAGCCACTCCGCCCAAGCGTCGACCCCTTCGCCCTTGGTCGCGGAGATCGCGAACACCGGCGCCTCATGGTTGAGCGACGTCACCACGCTGCGGAACTCCTCTTCATTGAAGTCGAACACGCTGAGCGTGTCGTACTTGTTGAGAATGACCGCCTCGGCTATCTGGAAAATGTTCGGGTACTTGTACGGCTTGTCGTGCCCCTCGGGAACCGAGAGGATCATGACCTTGGCGTGCTCGCCCAAGTTGAACTCTGTCGGGCACACCAGATTGCCGACATTCTCGATGATAATGAGGTCGAGAGCGTCCATGTCGAGTGCAGCGATCGCACGCTGGATCATGTCGGACTCCAGATGGCATGCGCCACCGGTGTTGATCTGTACAGCGGGGATACCGTGAGCGGAGATCTTCTCGGCATCGACCTTGCTCGCGATGTCGCCCTCGATCACGGCGATGTTGTAGCGATCACGCAAGGCGTCGATGGTGGCGAGAATGGTGGAAGTCTTGCCTGCACCCGGACTCGCCATGAGGTCGAGAACGAAGACGCCCTTCTCGTCGAAGAGCGCACGATTGTCTTGGGCGAGGCGATCGTTGCGATCCAGGATCGGCTTCTTGATATCAATCTCCATAATGCTTTCCTCCGTGATTTTCATCGGCAATGCCGCGTTCGATTCCAGAATCACACGCAACCGTGCGAGGTCAGTCGATATCGATACTATCGATGGTCAACTCTCGTCCCTTGATCTGCTCGCACACGAAGTTGCCGCAGTTAGGACAGACTATCTCGAACCGATCATGCTCGAACTCCGTATCACACTGAGAGCACTTGGAGACCGGCGAGACGAAGGTCGCCACAAGCTCTGCGCCCTCAGCGATGGTCCCCGGCGAGAGCGACTCCCACGCGAACTGCAGCGCGAAGTCCTGAATCTCGGTGAGCACGCCCACACTGATTCGAACGTCATTGATCTTGGATGCGCCCTCTTTCTCGGCAGCGTCGACCGCCGACGAAAGAATGCCGGAAACGATACCCATCTCATGCATGGAACGGTGGCCTTTCTCAAGCGATGGTCAGCGGATCAGGATGCGAGTCTCTTCTGCTCCGCGATACGCTTGGCGAGCAGAATACGCGCCAGCAGGAGACTTGCCTCGTACAGTGCAACGAGTGCGCCGAACAGAGCACCCATGGTCACGGGCGACCAGTCGGGCGTGGCGATCGAAGCGACCACCATGAGGGACACGTATGCGACCCTCCAGTTCTCACGCAACTTGGCGTACGGCACGATATTGAACAGTACGAGATAGAAGACCACGATAGGCAGCTCAAAGCCGATGCCAAAGCCGAGCATCAACAACGTTCCACCGGAGAAGAACTTGCTCGCGTCGGCTATCTGACCGACCGTGTCCCACGTTTGACCCAGCATCCACTCGAATGCCGTGCCCAGGACGGTGGTGTAGCAGAAAGCCACGCCGGCGGCGAAGAGCGCCACTGCCGCAAAGAAGGTGGGAATGACGTAGCGCTGTTCCTTGGGCTTGAGAGCTGGCAGGAAGAAGGCCAGTATCTGCCAGAGAATGATGGGGCTGCCCAGTATCAGGGTCGCGTAGAGCGAGACCTTGAAACGCAGGCCGAATCCCTCAAAGGGCCCAAAGACGTACGCGCCCTCCTCGCCGAGAACAGCGAGGATCGGACTCATGATGATGTCGTAAATCTGGTCGGCGTAGAAATAGAGAATCATTGAACCGACGAACACTACGACGGCAATGACAGCGAGCCGCTTGCGCAGCTCGTTGAGATGCTCCATGAGCGGAAGACGCTTGGGTCCGATGGGCATACGAGTGCGAGAAGGCCTGATCGGCTACTCCTCTTCCTCCTCTTCCTCGTCTTCTTCGTCGATATCCGCTTCGGAGACGGCGGCCGCCTTTCCCGCGCTGGCCGCCTTCTTCATGCGGTCCGCTTTGGTGCCGTCGCCGTCATCGCCGCCCAGCATCTCAGCACGGATCTGCGCTTCCATCATCTCCTGCGTACGCTTGAACTCCCTCATGAAACGCCCGAAAGTCCGCGCGAATCCAGGAAGCTTGTCCGGGCCGAAGATGATCAGCACGAACGCGACTATGAAGAATAGTTCAGTACCGCTGATTCCGAACACTCGATTACTCCTTGCCGGGAGCGCCGTCTAGAAACGTGCCGCTTCCTGGGCATCACTGAAAATCGGAAAGACCTTGTCCAGGCCCGTGATATTGAAGATCTTGAGGATGTTTTCGCGCGTACAGACCAAGCGAACCGCTCCGTCATGTTCTTTGGCGCGCCGCAAGCCACCCACGAGCACGCCCAAACCGGAACTGTCGATGAATCCTACACTCTCGAGATTGACGAGAACATTGGAGCATCCGGACTCGATCATCTCCACGAGCTCCTCTTTCAGGCGCGGTGCCGTATAGACATCCACCTCACCGTCGAGCGTCATGATACAGAGCCCGTCATCGCCGCGCTCGGACTTGATCTCGAGTTCCATCGTCCCCGCTCCTCGCTGTCTGTTTAGAACACCGTGCCTGATTGTAGCGTGACGACGCCACAGACACCAAGCGTTGCTTGGCGGATTCCACGGCAGATTGGGTACCATGAGAAGTGAACCCCTGCACAGAAGGGAGTCAGATGTCGCTCACTATCTATCTCGACGAGAACGAATCGCATTGGATACTCGCTCTGAGCGGTGACTTGGACTATGGGGAGTGCGCCTCATTCAGGATGAACATCGACCGCATCCTCAAGACCTCACCGCCGGCAGCAATTGTCGATCTCTCGAAACTCGAGTATCTCGACAGTTCTGGTCTGGGCCTGCTACTGAGCCTGTCAAAGGAGTACGGGGCCCAAGGTGGTCGGCTTGTGCTCGTAACCAACGAGACGGTCGACAACATCCTGTCACTCACTCGTCTGAACGGCATCTTCTCAACCGCCGGGACCATGGATGATGCCATGGCCAGTCTAGGCTACGACAAGGAAGCCAACGGCTGAGTTCCACCAGTATCCCTATACGAACGAAAGCGACCGACCCTTTTGGGGCCGGTCGCTTCTGAATTCAATCTCTGTTCTAAGTGGTTCTACTCCGTCGTGGTCTCCTCGATGGAGGTGATGCTCTGCACGGAAGGAACGACTCCATCGGCCTCGAGCTCGGCAATCCAGCCGTTAGCTGTTGCCACAGTCGGAGCCTCAGGATCCAGCTCGACGCCGCGCTTCAGTACGCGGAGCGCATCCGCATCACGCCCGGTCGCCTGATAGAAGACGCCGGCATTGAAGTACGCCGTGGCGAACTCAGGAGTAGCGGCCATTACGGCCTCGACATTCTCGATCGCGGAAAGGCTGTCTCCGCCATAGAAATAGGAGACGGCCATGTCAGTCCGCACACCGGGATCACCGGGCACCTCAGCCAGAGCGCGCTCATAGTAGCTGGAAGCGGCGACCCAGAGCGGGATGTCGGCGCCGGATGCGGATGCCGTGGTCTGCTGAACCTCGGCAGCCCAGTCATGGTAGGTATAACCAAGGTTGAGTAGAACGGTGTAGCTCGTGGGCTCGCTGGCGAGCAGACCATTGTAGTAGTCGAGCGCTCCCGCATACTGCTGGGCGATACCCTCGAGCGGATCCACTGCAGTGGTCGAACCCGAAGAGCCCGAAGAACCAGCGAACAGTCCCGGAATGTACACGCCTACGAATGCTATTGAGATGAAGACCAGCACCACCTTGGTCAGGAGTGAGGTCTGCTTCTTGTTGATTGCCACAGTGAATCCTCCGTTCAGATACGCGAACCCGACAAACGACACACAAAAGAGAGAGTGTCACGCACCGCGATGCGTACGCTGGATCGTGTTACTCGGTCGCCTCGGTAGTCTCAGCACTCTCGGTGCCATCGACGGGAGCCTGCTCTGTCATGCCACCGATTTCAGGGTGACCCGAGGGAAGCTCACCGGTCTCAAGCTGATCCGGCGAGAGCGACGGAGCGGCAATGACCTGAGATTCTGTCGGCGCAGCAGTCGTCGCTGTGTCGCCCGACGGCAGAGCGATACCGATGATGACGCCCAATAGCAGCGTGCAAACCGCAATGAGACCGGCAACCGTGAGGCTCACCGTCTGCGCAGCGGTGGGCGCGGGGGCCTTGCTGCGGGGAGCACTCGGCTTGCCTTCACTCTTGGTGCTCGCCTTGGCCGGCTTGGCCTTTGGCTGCTCATCTTCGTCGAAGAAGAAGTCCTGATCGCTCACGTGTAGTTCCTCCTGTGTTCAGATCGAATCAATGCTACAGGCCACTGTCGCAGCCATCACAACCTCGCGCGATTATAGCATGCACCCGAGGCTTCTCCGCACGCCCTTGGTTGCCCTGTCCGGCACGTCTCAAAAGGCGAAACGTGATAGCCGACGACGACAGTGCGGTGACCGCACCGACCGTGTCGGGATCGAATCCCAGCCATGGTGCGAGCAAGAAGCCCGCCAAATAGCCGACCACCAGCATTGTCACCGGAACGAGGTACAGCCGAACGACCGCTCGAAGGTGAGAAGCCGAGTCGATCTCGATGTCCACGAGGTCCCCAAGACTCGCTCCGATCCGGTTCTCGACGCCCTCCATGACCCGCTCACCCGCGGTGCCTGAGCACATGCCGCAACTGTCACAGTCACCCGACGGCGACATGGCCAGATCGACCTCGTTCTCATGAATGGCCACGACCAAGCCACGCTCACGCATATGATCAGCCTCGGAGCTTGTCGCGCATTTCGTCGGCACGACGGGAGGCACGCTCACGGTCGATAGTCCGTGCCTCACCATGCTCGAACAGCACATTGCCGTCGACCATGGTGAACAACACGTTCTCCTGGTTCGCTGTGTGCACGAGTGTGCTGTAGGGGTACTGCGTGGGAATCTGATG
>DFBG01000004.1 GCA_002367305.1 Actinobacteria bacterium UBA3086
TGGAACCCGTGACGACGATCATTGAGACATCGAGTGGGCGCGGGACCATATTCTTCGGTTTGATGCTCGTCATAGTCGGACTCGCGTTTGTGGCCGAGGTGTTCATCCCCGGACTCAACATCTGGCAACTCTGGCCGCTCATCCTCGTACTGCTGGGTCTCCGCATGATCATCACGGGCAAGGGGGACTGACCCATGCGTTTCAACAAGGCCGTCGAGGGGCTGACCCTCGTGGTGGTGGGCGTCATCTTTCTGGGGAACACGACCGGCGCGCTGCCTTGGAGCGTGTGGATATCGATCTTCTCGCTGTGGCCACTCCTCTTGGTGGCAGCCGGCGTGGATCTCATCGGCAAAGGTTTGGACAACACTTGGCTTCGCGTGCTCTCGAGCCTGGTCGTTCTTGCGGGGCTCGTGCTCGGCGCATTGTTCATGACGCCCGGTTCATGGGGCTTTGGATTTCGGATGATGGGCGGCGACGCCGAGCCCTACTCGTATTCAGCGCGCGCCGACCGCACCATCTCTCAGGGATTCCTCACGATCGAGGGTGCGTTGGGAGAGGTGACGATCTCCGACGGCGAGCGATTGATCGAGGCATCGGGCCGGGCCATCGGTGAGCGACCCGAGTTCAACGTCAGCAAATCACGCGATGAGTTGATCGCGGAGCTCGTCGCGTCAGAGTCGGGTGTCATTATGGGTGTGCCCGACGATGTCGGCTTGGACGTGACCCTCTCAAGACGGGTGCAGTGGGATATCGAGCTTCAGGCGGGGGCCGCGGCCATCGATGCGGATCTACAGGATGTGGCAGTGGTCTCGTTCGAGGTCGACACGGGTGTGTCCTACGCATCCATCACACTGGGAGACGTTCCGCGCGGTATCGATGAGGCCCCGGTCATGATCAGGACGGGTGTTTCGTCGGTCACGATACGAATCCCGGAGACGGCGGAGGCCCGGTTGGTCGCCGATACGGGACTCGTTGTCGTGGATGTGGACGGCGATTTCAATCGGGTGTCAGATGATGACGCGCGGGTGTGGGAGACGGACGACTACGATGACGCGAGTTCCCGATACGAGATATCGGTAGAGGCCGGTGTGGGCTCTGTGACCGTCGAGCGGTATGAGGAGACACGATGAGCGAGAACCCGAGCGGCGGTCCCGTGCGCGACCCTGAAGGCTCACGCAAGGGCATCATGATTGCTGGTGCGGCGCTGATCATAGTGGGTCTCTGGTCCTTGAGCGCCACATTCCTAGGGCCTTGGATACAGCGCATCACCATGCCCTTCGGGGTCACGATAGGCTCCGTCAGGGACCTGGGGTGGCCGGTAGGGTTGGTGCTCATCGGTGTCCTGGTGATCCTCTGGACACAGCATCCCGGTTTCACCCCTCCGGCCAGAGGTGCGCGTCTGCACCGATCGCGTTCCAAGAAAGTCATCTCCGGCGTACTCGGTGGTCTCGCCGACTATCTTGGCATGGACGTGGCGTTGTTGCGTCTGGGTTACGTCGCGGTCGCGATTCTGTTCGGTTTCTGGCCTGCTGTGGTGGCATACATCGTGGCGACGATCGTGACCCCCGAGGAGGCCTGAACGTGACAGCACCTGCGCTGCCTCCGGCATCGCCCACCCGTCCCGGTGAGGTGATCGATGCTCATGTGCATCTGTTCACCGTGGACTTGTTCCGAGAGTTCGTTGAGCGTGACCCGAATCCGAATCCTCGCTTTGTGAAGGCGCTCAAGGAGCGCAAGTTCGGTCGCCGAGGAGAGACGCTGCCCGACTACACGCCACAGGAAGCGGCGTCGTGGTACGTAGGGCGGCTTGAAGCGGCCGACGTGGCCAAAGCGCTCATCGTCAACGTGATGCCTGACTCGCAGTACACACGCGACTTCATCGCTGCTGCCAACGGTCACATTCATGCGCTGGCCAACTTCGATCCGCGTGATCCCGGTGCGCCCGCTCTGCTGGAGCGCGAGATGGCTGCGGGCTATAAGGGGGTCAAACTTCTGCCGGTCAACCGCTGCTACCGCGTGTCGGACCCCGCGTGTCGGCCATTCTTTGAGAAAGCGTCGGAGTTGGGTGCTCAGATGATCATCCACTACGGGGTGAGCGTTGACCCCGGGGCCGATCTCGCCTTCGCCGATCCTCTCGATCTCTCATCCGTGGCGCGCGACTTTCCCGACCTCACGTTCGTGATCGCGCACTTCGGCGCTGGGTGGTTGGAGGAGGTACTGAAGCTCGCCTACGCTCGCGACAATGTGTGCGTGGACAGCAGTGGCACTAACAACTGGATGGACTTCATGCCGTACGACCTGACGCTTGCCGACGTGTTCCGCAGAACCATCACGGCGCTGGGTCCCGAGCGAGTGCTGTTCGGCACCGATTCGGGCACCACCAAGGCGTACCGGACCTGGATTCGTTGGATGCAGGAGCGCACGCTTCAAGAGATCGGACTATCTGACACCGATCGGGATCTGGTCATGCGGGGCAACGCAGCCCGCATCTTCGGTCTCGACGACTGAGTTCCCGGGAGGGCTACCCGATGTCACCAGAGAAGAAGAGCGCCCCATCGTCCGATTACGACCAGTTCGTGAACTGGGATCGGCGTCTGTCGCGTGAGGCACCGCTGTTCCAGAAACTGTTCGACAAGGTCGGTGCGGAACGGGTGCTCGATGTCGGCGCGGGCAGCGCCCGACACTCGGTGATGTTCGCGACGTGGGGCATGCAGGTCTGTGCGGTCGACCCATCAGAGTCGATGCTCGAGGAGGCGCGTCGCAATGTCGACGCGACCGTTGACCAAGTGGCAGCAGCGGGGGGATCCGTCTCACTGATGAGTGCTGGATTCGGTGAGCTTGCAGCTCTGGGGCTGGACCCGTTCGATGCGCTCATCTGTACGGGTAATGCGCTTCCTCATGTCGGGACCACCGCTGATCTCCGGCGGGCCCTTGCGGACTTCGCCGCTGTACTGAGACCCGGCGCGGCTCTCGTGCTTCATCTGCTCAACCACGCGAGACTGTTGGAGTCCAAGCCCCGTTCCATATCACCGGTGGTGCGTGAGACAGATGAGGGGACCAAGCTGTTCCTGCGGGTGATGGAGTATCCGGAGGGCGCGGATCACGTGGACTTCGACTTCCTCACACTGCTGAAGGGTCCTGATGGCGAGTGGTCAGTGGAACACCGGACCTCGCCGCACACGCTTCTGCCTCCTGATGTGTTGGTTCCGGAGTTGGAGCGAGCGGGCTTCGTGAACATCGAGCTTCTGGGTGCGCATGATGGGACGCCGCTCGATCCTTCGAACGACGAGAGCGTCATAGTGCTGGCCCGAAAGGCCTGATCACTCAGCCGCCGGTGACCTTGGGCCCCAAGCGGCACGTTCGACCGAGCGTGCGGTCGCACGGGTCTACGGGAGACGCCGCTTTAAGGCCCCGCTCTTTGGTGAGCAGGGCGTACAGGTGGCAGAGTGGCATGCCCGCCACATTGTGGTAGCACTCATCATGGTCGACCTCTGCCACTTGGCCTTCGATGTTATAGGCGCCGGCACATCCCATGAACTCACCTCGTGACATCCATGCGCGAATGTCGCCGTCGGCCAGGGTTTTCATCTGCACGTTCGTGGTGACGGAGAAGGTTCGCGCATTCTCTCTGTCCGAGGTGAGAACGGCCACACCTGTTATGACTTGATGTGCCCTGCCGGACAGCCCGCGAAGCATACGCCAGGCATCATCGAGGTCCGCTGGCTTGCCCAGAACGGTGCCCTCGTGGACGACGATCGTGTCAAAGCAGAGAATGAGCGCGTCGTCGCAGTCGCCGCGAGACAGCAATGCATGGGCTTTCTCGGCGGCAAGGTGTTCTGCAAGGGCGGGAGGGTCCGCGGCCAAGGGCGTGTTCATGTCCTCGGGGGTGTCGATCGAAGTGATTTCGAAGGGCAGGCCGAGCCATTCGAACAAGCGCCGACGACGCGGGGATGCGGTGCCGAGAACGATGCGTGTCATAGATGAGGAAGCCATGGCGGTGATGATACCATCGCGCTGGTTGCGGATACGTATAATGGGGTCATGTGTGGACGCGTGACCATCACCACGGACAGTGAGGGAGAACCGGGTGGCCAGAGCCTCGAGTCAGTCCAAGATTCCCGCTCCCATAGAGCGCTTTGTGAAGCAGTTGCTGATCACATACAAGGCGGTTGCGCTCTATCCTCCCGCAAGTGACATACCTGTTGAGAATGCGGCCCAGGCCACAGAGTTGGTCCGGACTGTTCTTCAGGATCGTGCGGAGGTCAAGTTCAGCGTCTTCAAGGACGCCCTCTACTACAGCGAACTCCCCGTATTTCCTGGGCAACCCGCTTTCGAGAGCTTTGCGCGTGAGTTCTACAATCGCAATCTCGCCGACATCAGATTTCATGCGGGACTCAACGCACGCGACATCGTCTCGTTGCTGGGAGTGCTCAAGCACCCACCGATAGAGTTGGCCCAGGCTGGCGGGTTTGAGTCGAGGCTCTGGGAGTTGGGTGTCGACACCATCACGGTCACCGAGTTGGCGACCAAGGTGGTCAACTCGAGTGAAGTGGTCGCGGAAGGGCCGGAGGGCGAAGATGTCTGGCCTCCTGAACCGAAGATGATTGACGCGATCCTTTCTCGTGCCTTGGACGGCCACAAACGGGATCGCCGCGTCCTCGTGCGGGTGCTTGATGACCCCGAGGCGCTCACCGCGTACATGAACGAGATGATCAAGAAGCGAGGTGGATCGGCGAGTGATGCCGTGAAGGACCTCCGCATCACTGAGATGATCCATGCTGCAGCCTCCGAGGACGATGACGTGAAGAGCGGTCTCTATCAGTCGATCACCGAAGCAGTGAGGGGGCTGGAGCCGGAGGTGCGCCGTCGGCTTCTCGCGGAGCGCCTGCTGCCTGAGGCGCGAGGCGATGAGGCAGTCGCCACGATTGTTCGCCGGATGGACATCGACGAGGTCTGCAAGCTGCTCGTCGACGGGATGGAGGGTGGCGAGATCACGCATGACGGTGTTGCTCGAGCACTTCGCAACCTCGCCATGATCAGTCTCGCGGATCGCGACGATGTGGTGAATGCAGCGGGAGCCGCGATGCGCGCGGCCGGAGTCGACAGCGGAACGACCGACAGCATCATCGAGGACGTCGCCCCTACTCGCCTCCGAGTCAAAGAACGCCCGGAAGCGACTCCAGCCGGTAAGCCGGTGGAGTCGATCATGAAACTCATAGATATGGCGCCGGGTCGGCATGATTTGGATCTTTCCGACCCCGAGGTCGCGTTGCTGCAGGAGGAGGTCAAGAAGGGAATCTCCGACGGTGACGTGGTTGCAGCGCTGGTGACACTTGCTGTCGTGGAATCTCGAGAGACGCAGTCGATCTCGGTCATCGCACAGCTCGAGGACAGCATCGAACTTCTTGTCGAACGCGGGGATTTCGATGTTGCTGCAGATGCGGCGGCCACGCTCGTCGCCGCCATCGCCGATGAGGAACTGGGCGATGCGCGCAGGGTTCGTATGCGAGCCGCTTTGGACAAGCTCGCGGGAACCAACAAGATGCGACACGTGATCAAGGCGATGCGTGTGTACCGGGCCGATGGTCCTGAGTACGTCGCGTGCAAGCGTCTGCTCACGGTCCTGGGTCATCACTCGCTGGAGCCCATGCTGGAGATTCTCGCCGATGAGCCCGATATGTCCGCACGCAAGGCGATCATCGATCTCATCTCCGCGAATGCCGGCGAATTCATCGAGGAGCTCGGTGGGCATGTGACCGATGCTCGTTGGTACTTCGCGCGCAACGTCGTGAGCATCTTGGGCAGCACCAAGGATTCTGCGATCCTGCCCTATCTGGGCCGAACGCTCCGGCATGTGGATGCACGCGTCAGGCGAGAGACGATTCGGGCGCTCGCTGCAGTCACCGATCGGCTGGCCATCGAGATGCTCATTGCCGCCCTCAGTGATGCCGACGGGCAGAACGTTCAGCTGGCTGCGCGCTACTTGGGCGCGGCGGGTCAACACGGATCGGTTCCTGCGCTCGAGCAGGTGGCACGAGGCGAGGGACAGGGCAATCGCGATATGGGACCCCGAGTCGAGGCTATCGAGGCGCTCGGCAGTATCGGTGCCACTCAGTCCGTCCGTATGCTTGAGGATCTCGCAGGTCGCAGGTCGATACTTGGCTCATCGAGAACCAAGGAGATCAAGGCTGCCGCGGAGAGTGCGATCGCACACATCCGCGCGTTGAGTGAGAGGGGAAGTGATCCGCGATGACTGACGATCAGCATGAAGAACTGGACGCTCTCGAACAGGAGGCGGCGCTTCCCGCTTCCGAGATGCTGGAGGAACTCGGAGACATCGAGCTCGCGGAGCCAGACGGGTCGGCCGCTCCTGATATCGCCAAGGATGTGGGCACCGTTGTGTACTCCGCACGACAGGTCGGGCGGGTCCGCGAATTACTCACGAGGATCTACTCAGTTCGGCGTGCGGCGAAGCTCTACCCGCTCGATCATCCCGCCGTGGCACAGGGTGTAGAAGAAGCCATGGAGTCGATTCAGCGTTATCACGACGAAGGCGTCGACGTGGTTCTTGCCTTCTTTGACGGCGAGGTGTTCTTCGGTGATCAGCTTCTGCCCGAGGAGAGCCTGCTTTTCGACCAGCTCGTGCGCGAGTTGTCCGGCATCGGTGTCGGCTCACTCGTTGTCCGCAGGGGGGTCACGCTGCCGGAGCTCACACGAGCCATGTCCGTGCTCGCAGCGGATGCATCTGAGGCGAAACAGGCCGGCGGAGTCGAGCGAATGGTCCGTGAAGCGGGACTGCCTCACATCACTGTCGGTGAGGTCCGTGTCTTCGATCGCGGCGAGGACACAGCGGACGCTATCGGTGCCCGCGAGTCATATGACGGAGCATTGGACCTCATGCGCGAGATCGATCGGCTAGTCAGATCGAACAAGACAGTGGCTGCTGGCAGCGTGAAGAACGCTGTGCGTAGTCTTGTGGACAACGTGCTATCCAATCGCTATGCGATGCTGCAGCTCACCGGTCTCAAGAACTACGATGAATATACGTTCTATCACTCTGCGAACGTATCCATCCTTTCTTTGGCGCTGGGTTCCATGATCACTAAAGACTATCGGTTCCTCTCATCTCTGGGCGTGGGCTCACTCATGCATGACGTCGGCAAGATGACGGTGAATCTGGAGATACTCAACAAGCCCGGGGCGCTCAGCCCGGATGAGTGGACGCGCATTCGCCAGCATCCGGTCTACGGTGCTGAGCAGGCTGCGGTCATGCCCGGTCTGGACAAGTCCGCGCTGGTGACGATACTCGAGCACCACATGCGCTATGACGGAGCGGGCTATCCGCAGCGCACGCCGCGACGATCGCAACACCTCGCCGCTCGAATCGTCGCAGTGGCCGACGCGTACGATGCCATGACGTCACGGCGCTCGTACAGTGCGGCGCGCATGCAGGACAAGGCGATGGAGTTGCTGGTGCAGGGTGCGGGCACTTCGCACGATCCGGTGCTCGTCCGGCTGTTCGTCACACTCATGGGCGTGTACCCGCCCAGATCCGTCGTGAGGCTTTCTAGCGGCGAGACGGGTATAGTCCTGAAGCCGAGTGAGAATGACACTCTGCGACCGTTCGTACGCGTGATCGCATCGGCGACTGGTGAAATGATCGATCCGTTCGACCTGGATACCTCTCAGGCCGACGTGACGATCGCTCGTTGTCTCGATGCGCAGGACCTCAACGTGGAAGTGGACGACTACATCTGACCGGAGGCTCGATATCCATGGCTCGAACTGACTCCCAGAGGCGGAGCCGGGTGACCATCGTCATCCTTGCGCTGCTGTTCTTCGTGCTTCCGCTACTGACATCCGCAGCGGTCTTCTATACGGACTACCTTTGGTTCGACGACTTGGGGCAGACCGACGTTTTCGCCACCACCCTGATGAGCCAAGCGGTCACTGGACTCGCATTCGCGGTGCTCACGTTCCTGATGATCTTCGTGAACGCACGCATCGCACGCCGCATGTCTCCTCGGGCAGTACTGACCTCGGTCGGCGACATGCCGCCACAGTTCGAAGAGGCGATCCTTCGCCTTCGCGCCAACGTTGGTCCGTTCGTCGACCGAATCATCCTTTGGGGTTCCGTGGTGATCGCCGCAGCTATCGGCTTCGGTATGTCGCCTCAGTGGGAAACGATACGCCTGGCCCTGGCCGCCACTCCGTTCGGTGTGACCGATCCACAGTTCGGCCGCGATGTGGCGTATTACGTGTTCACCCTGCCAGCACTGCGGCTTGTCGCTGACTGGCTTCCTTCCATCATCGTCCTGGCCACGGTCATCGCGATGTTCATCCATCTCGTCGATGGAGCTATTCAGCCGTGGGCGCGGCTCAAAGGGTTCGCTCCGCATGTGAAGGCGCATCTTTCGGTGCTTCTGGGTTTCCTCATTGCGAGCAAGGCTTTTGACTACTACCTGGATGTCTATGAGTTGACCCTCTCACCGCGTGGCCAGGTGACAGGTGCGTCGTACACGGACGTGAAGGCACAGTTGCCCGCCCTGCAGATACTCATCGCGATCGCAATCGCCTCGGCGATCGTGCTACTCGTGAACATTCGTGTGAAAGGCTGGCAACTTCCAGCCATTTCGTTGGGTGTATGGGTCGCCGCTTCGATTCTCGTCGGGTCGGTTTATCCGGCTCTGGTGCAGCAGTTCCGGGTCGCACCCAACGAGGTTGCCGCTGAAGCTCCGTATATTGAGAGGAACATCTCCTCGACGCGCCGGGCCTTCGGCTTGGATGACATTGAGACTCGGGCGTTCCCTGCGGGGGAGAACCTCACCGCGCAGGATGTTCTGGACAACGCTGACACGCTCGAGAACGTTCGGCTCTGGGATCCGAGCATCGTCGGCCAGTCGTATCAGCAGCTGCAGTCGATCCGCCCGTACTATGAGTTCTCGGACGTGGACATCGACCGCTACACCATTGACGGACAGCGACGCCAGGTTCTCGTCTCTGTGCGAGAGCTCAACGTCAACCAGCTCGCCGACAGGGCGCAAACGTGGGTCAACCAGCACTTGGTCTACACCCATGGATATGGTTTGGTTATGAGCCCGGTCAGCGAGACCGACTCCCGTGGTCTTCCCAACTTCATCATCCGAGACGTGCCGCCTGAGTCGGACACCGATCTTCTTGTGGATCAGTCTGCGATCTATTTCGGCGAGAGTACGCGAGACTACATCGTGGTGAACACGGATACCGAGGAGTTCGACTATCCCGTAGGCGACCAGTTCGCCAAGGCCGAGTACGCCGGTGTTTCGGGCATTGACGTTGGCGGGGTCGCGCGGAGGGCATCGTTCGCCCTGCGCTTTGGCTCGGCCAAGTTGCTGCTCAGCGAGGCTATCAAGAACGACAGTCGCGTTCTGTTCGACCGTGACATCTCGACTCGACTCGACAAGCTCGCCCCGTGGCTCTGGTTCGATGGCGATCCTTATCCTGTGGTTGCAGATGGTCGTGTTGTGTGGGTCGCCGACGCGTACACGTGGTCGGACAGCTACCCGTACGCGGAGCCCTTTGGCGGCGTCAGCTATGTGCGGAACTCCGTGAAGGTGACCATCGATGCGTATGACGGAACCACGACGCTGTACGCCTTCGATGCCGAGGACCCGATTCTTGAGACGTGGAGGGAGATCTTCCCCGACTTGGTCAAGGACGCTTCAGAGATTCCTGACTCGATCCGTGAGCATTTCCGGTATCCCGAGGGCCTGTTCCGTATCCAGGCGGAGGTCTACAAGAACTATCATATGACCGACGCGCAGGTCTTCTATAACAAGGAGGACAGCTGGGAGCTTCCCGGTGAGCGCGATGGAAAGCCTATGGATCCCTACTACGTGCTCATGCGTCTGCCGGGGGATTCGGCGGAGAGCTTCCAAATGATCATGCCGTTCACTCCACGCAACAAGGACAACATGATTGGCTGGATGTCGGCCAAGTCCGATCCCGAAGACTATGGCAGACGGGTCGTGTACACGTTCCCCAAGGCTCGCGTGATCCTTGGGCCTGAGCAGATCAGTGCACGGATCAATCAGGATGAGACCATCTCACCGCAGTTGACCCTTTGGAGTCAGCGTGGCAGCCAGGCTGTCTTCGGGAACATGCTGGTGGTTCCGCTGGAGGAGTCGGTCGTCTACATCCAACCTCTCTATCTCCAGGCTGAGCAGACGGCGATTCCGCAGTTGACCCGAGTACTCGTCGTGTACGCCGATAAGGTCGTCATGGAGCGAGATCTGGAGACGGCGTTACTCAAAGTGTTCGGGGAGACGGTGCCCGCTTCGGAAGACTCCGGTGCCGATCCGGTCGATTTGGTGGGCGCGGACGCCGCTGCAGCCCGAGACCTCTACGAGCGGGCGCTTGAGGCGCAGAAGGCAGGCGATTGGGCTCAGTACGGCGAGCTCATCGAGCAGCTCGGCGGCATCCTCAATGAACTAGCCGGTCCGCTTCCAGACGTGTCGATCGAGAGTACATCTGCAGCCGAGTGAATGATCGTCGGCGTGTCGTGCGGCATCCGCTACCGAGGTGCCGCACGGGCGTCGGCGTGGCTTCTGCGGGATATTTCTGGTAGAATCCATCGCTGTTGTTAAAAAAGGTGCCCCTGAGAGTGTGGCCGTGGGACGATCGGAGCGGCCTGAAGGACCGATCTCAGGGACATAGAGAAATCCGATCGAATCGGAAAGGCCGGTCCGCATAACTGCGGCAGGAGCGACCGACTACCCGTAACTAGGTCCGACGCCGAAAAGCATAGTTTTGCTTCTTCTGGTAAGAGACGACGGCCGATTGGTCGATTCAGACTCTCTGCCGGGTGTGAGACAGCCTCCACCCCTTCCCCCGATTCAACTCCGCTGTCTGGATATCTCTGGTATCCCTTTGCCTCCCGCGCCGTCGTCTGTCCTGCAGTCTTCATACGGAGGTTCATGTGAGTTTCAGCAAGTGGTTCGTCGACAAGACGCGCGTGTCTGTCGCAACCCTGATCGTGCTCGTTCTGGGAGTGGCCGCTTTGGCGACCGCCAGTGCGCAGCCGATGATGTCGGCATGGGCGACCTCTCCCGCCGTTCCCGCTGGACAACTGGGCGTGGGCATCAACCACGTCGAGCCGATTCTGGAGGGTGTCGATACCAACTCCAAGATTCCGACCGCATCAGTGGATACCACGCGCGCACTGCTCATCGCATCCGCAGCGCCGCTGAAAGCGGCACCTGTTCCTAGGCGTGTTGCTGTCGCACCTCGTGCGAGCACTTCGTCGGCAAGCCGCGCCGGGGCGACTGGATGGACCAGTGCCAAGGTCTCCTGGTACGGTCCGGGCTTCTACGGCAATACCATGGCCGGCGGAGGAGTTCTCACCGCCGACAGCATGGTAGTCGCACACAAGACGCTCCCCTTTGGCACACGCGTGCAGTTCGAGTACAACGGCCGTACGGTGACCGCAGTGGTGCAGGATCGCGGTCCCTTCATCGCAGGTCGCGTGTTCGATCTGGGTCCGGGTACTGCTCGTGCGTTGGGTTTCAACGGAGTCCATACGATCAGCTATCGGATCCTCGGCTAGAGCACTCTTTGGGAGACAATGACGACGCCGACTGCACTATGCAGTCGGCGTCGTTTCATTTTGGGGTATCTTTCATTACGTACGCTGGGGTCACACAGTTCAAGAGATGAGGGATGCGGGATGGCGACAAGCCCTGAAGGCGCTCCGCACGACGACGAGCGCGTGAGCATCATTGACGCGATCGCCGATCTGCTCGAGACGCTTGTGGAGTGGCTTCGCCAAGAGGCTGAAGCCATCGTGCGAGAGAAGGTCGTCGCACCGATTCAGAAACTAGGTCTCACGCTCGCTGCTGCTCAGGCGGCAGGCTGTCTGTTCGCCGTCGGCATGATATTCGTAGCTGTCGGGCTGTTCATTCTGCTCGCACAGTGGCTGACCTATCCGGGCGCACTTCTTGCGATCGGCGGCGTGCTGCTTCTCGGTTCAGTGGTGTTCGCCGTGATCAAGATGAGGATGATGCAGAAATGACCGAAGGACCGCGTCTCACCATCGATGATCTCCGTCACAAGGCCGAAGGTGTACGCGATCTGGCCAAGGCCGAGGTCACCCATGTCGTGAAGGAAGAGTCCACGAAGGCGATCGTTGTCGGCGTCGCCGCCGTGCTGGTAGCCGTCTCAATCGCGTACTATCTGGGCTCTCGTCGCTGAGATCGGTGACTGATTCGGCTCACGCCATCGCTCTGGAGCACGTCACGGTGGAGGGAAAGTCCATCCACGCTGTCGTGCGCATTCAAGACAGGGATCATCGCCGACTTGTGGGCGACGAGATCGCGGGCAGACTGCTTGCGATGCTGCCAGGCTTGGAGCGCCACTCCTGTGAGAGCGGTTCTGCGCATGGGATCGTCGCTGAACTCACGGACACCGAGACCGCTCACGCGCTTGAGCATCTGACGCTGGAGATCATGGCGCTAGCGGGTTCCCCCCGCAGTCTCCGTGGGCTCACCGAGTGGGATTTCGCGCGCGACGGGAAGGGTGTTTTCCGAGTGTCCGTGGATTACGACCGCGATGACGTGGCCGTCGGCGCGATCAGGGTCGCGCGCGACGTCCTGGAGTGGGTCATGGGTCAGGGGGCGTCGGTAGATATCGAAACTGCGGTGACTCGGCTGTGGGCTCTGCGCGGCTAGGGTTGGCAGACGTCGGCGTTTGACCTGCTCAGGGCGTCGATGGTATTCTCGGCCACAATCCTCTGGCATCACGGCAGAGGCCATAGCAACACCATGGACGTGAGGGAAGAGGGCGCTTCCGCCCAGCCACCCCTCCATAGGTCCCTCGCCAGTGAGGCCTCGCGGCCTCGGGAAGCGAGTCGGCGCCGGACCGGTATACCGGCACTAACGAGGCTCACGCCAGCCGCGAACTGCGGTGAGTGCGAGCGAAGATAGGTGGTACCGCGACGGACCCCTCGCCCTATCAGCGAAGGGTCTTTTTTGTTTCCCTGAGGGTGAGGTGGGAGCGATGGGTACCGCACGAGTGGTGTTCGACAGATGGGATGGGCGCTACGCCGAGAGGCTCGGAAGCGTTCGTTCGTCGGCGGTTCGCGATCTGTTCGCTGCAGCGTCGCGTTCCGACATGATCAGTTTCGCAGGCGGTATGCCGGAGGTTCGGCAGGTGCCCACGGAAGCGGTGGCTGAGGCTGCCCGGGATGCGATCCTGCATGAGGGTGCTGCGGCGCTTCAGTACGGCTCGAGCGACGGCAGACCGCAGCTGAGGACCATCATCGTGGAGCTCATGGCGGAGATCGGCGTGCGCCTCGGGGCTGACGAACTGGTCGTGACTGCGGGGGCCCAACAGGGGCTGGACCTGCTCGCCAAAACATTCCTGGATCCCGGCGACGTGATCATCACCGAGGGGCCCACCTATGTCGGTGCGCTGCAGGCGTTCTCGGCATATCAACCGCAGGTCATCTGCATTCCCATGGACGACGACGGGATGCGTGTCGATCTGCTCGCCGATGAACTCGCACGCTTGGGGCCGCGCGGTGCGAAGTTCATATACACGATTCCCAACTTCCAGAACCCAGGCGGGGTGACACTCACGCCAGAGAGACGCAGGCGCCTGCTGGAACTGGCGCGCGAGTACGACATACCCGTGATCGAGGACGATCCCTATGGACGTCTTCGTTTCGAGGGCGGGCACGTGAAGCCGCTCCGAGCGCTTGACGACGAGGTCATCTATCTCGGTACCTTCTCCAAGATATTCGCACCGGGTCTGCGCTTGGGCTGGATGACGGCACCACGGCCCATTCTCGCCAAGGTCCTGCTTACCAAGCAGGCGGCCGATCTCTGTGGCAGCGCGTTCGCGCAAGTCACCGCAGAGCGATACTTCACGGGGACTCGCTGGCGCAAGGTGCTGCAGGGCCTGACCCGCACGTATGCCGAGCGTCGCGATGTGATGCTCGAGGCGCTGGACGAGCATTTCCCGCCGGAGGCGCGCTGGACTCGGCCGGAAGGCGGTTTCTTCGTCTGGGTCGAACTGCCGGAGTTCCTCGACGCGAACGCCATGCTTGCCGAAGCTGTCGAGAATGGAGTCACGTTCGTTCCGGGTGACGGTTTCTTCCCGGATGAGCGTGGGTGCAACTGTATGCGTCTTGCCTTCTGCTACGCTTCTCCAGACGATATTCGCGAGGGCGTCGCGCGTTTGGCTTCTGTGCTCGAGGATCGTCTTGAGCTCTACCGAGCATTCATCGCCGCCGGTGCCATTTCTGGCGGCCTCAGGGAAGAGGGTGCGGCATGAGTAGAGAGAAGGTCGCCGTACTCATGGGCGGACGCTCGCTTGAGCGCGAGGTGTCGCTTGCGAGCGGCGAACGAGTGGTCGACGCGCTCACCTCGCTGGGCTATCGCGTTCTCGCCCTGGATATCACACCCGAACTGGTCGAGACGCTGCGTGCCGAGCGTCCTGACTGCTGTTACATCGCGCTCCACGGCAAAGACGGCGAGGACGGCACCATTCAGGAACTTCTCGAGTTCCTGGGCATCCCGTACACTGGTCCCGGGGTGACGGCGTCTGCGCTCGCTTGGGACAAGGCGGTCGCAAAGCGGCTGTTCTTGGAGAACGACATCCCCACACCACCCTGGGTCACGCTGACGGCCGACGCGTTCAAAGAAGCCGGAGCCGCCACGGCGCTCGATCTCATCCCCTCGGTAGCCGGCGACTATCCTCTCGTGGTCAAACCCGCCAAGCAGGGTTCCGCATTGGGCCTCAACCGTATCGACGAGGCCTCGCTTCTTGCCGAGGCATTGCTCACGGCGTTGGGCTATGACGACGCCGCCATTATCGAGAAGTGGATCGACGGGCCCGAGCTGGCGGTCTCAGTGCTCAATGGACTTGGTGGCATTGAGGTGCTTCCTCCGGTGGAAATCGTAGCCAAATCCGGACTCTTCGACTTCCAGGCGATGTACACTCAGGGGGAGACGGATTACTTTGTTCCCGCTCGGCTGCAGATGTCCGTGTTCGCGGAGGTCGAGCGGCTTGCACGCAAGGTTCACGAGTTGCTTGGATGTCGTGATGTGAGTCGGGTCGACATGGTCGTCGGCGCGGACGGTACCCCGTACGTGCTCGAGTGCAATACGTCTCCCGGTATGACGCAGACGTCGCTTTTGCCCATGGCCGCGAAGGCGGTGGGACTATCTTTCCAAGATGTGGTAGAAAGATTGACACAGGCAGCGCTGTCCCGTCGGGATTCGGGTACAAACTTCAATACCGGCGTGTAGGCGGTGCCGGGTCTGACAGAATAAGCAGTCCTTCAAGACGGAGGTGTTCGCTCATGTATGACTATGGCAGGCGTGGCGGCGGTGTTCTTGGTGCTTTCATCCTTGGAGGCTTGGTTGGCGCCGTTCTGGGGCTTCTCTTCTCGCCGAGAACCGGCAAGGAGAATCGCGACTTGATCGCGGACAAGGCCACAGAGTACTGGGATGACGGCAAGGATCTCTACGAGACCGGTCGCGACAAGGCCACGGATGTGTTCGAGACCAGTCGTGCCAAGGTGACCGATATCTACGAGACCGGTCGCGAGACTGCGACTGAGAAGACAGAGGATCTCCGTGCCAAGATCGACGAGGCACGCGGTCGGCTCAAGGATCAGGTCGAGTACGCGACAGATGTTGCACGTGACAAGGTCGCGCATGCGAGCAAGGATGCCAAGGAAGTAGTTGCCAAGGCAGGGGAGAAGGCCCAGGACACGTTGGACCTGGTCGCCGAGAAGGCTTCCTCGCCCGAGGGCGAAGAGTCGACTCCCGCGTTCTAGGATTCGCTGGCACGAGTATTTGGGGGACCGACCGGAAGATGACGGTCGGTCCTTCATGTATGGAAGGGATCACATGCCCACCATCCGCAATCTGGAGGGACGTCGGATCACAAGCCCCAGGAGCAAGAGCCCGGGGCTGATCGAGTACGTCCTGTTCCATCCGGAGGAGCCTCGCGTCGTGGGTTTTCAGGTGCAGCCCGACCCGGTGCTCTACCTGATCAACCCGCCTGTCCGCTTCGTGAGGTTGTCTGCACTCGAGATCACCGATGAGGCGGTCTCGCTGGTGGACCACAAGGCGGCTTGGGGTTCATCGGCGCAGAAGGAGATGGGCTTCTCCTGGGAAACGACCGTGATCTGGCGAGGTATGCCGGTTCATGAGATCGGCGGCGAGGACGTGGGCTTCGTGGGCGATGCCGATTTCAGGAGCTCCGACGGAACCTTGCGCGCCATGTTGCTCACGCGGGGTCTTGCTGAGGACGCTGCGGCAGGAACCCGCGAGGTGCCCGCCGAGAGAATCCGTGGTTTCGACGGGGACATGGTGCGTATCGAACGTATCCGGGACATTGGGCTCGAGGGCGGGGCAGCCGCCGCAGCCGGGCACAGCGCCGCTGTCGCCGGAGCGGCTGCCGGAAAGGCCGCCCGCAAGGCCGCCACGACGGCAGCGGTCGCAGGCAAGGTGGCGGGCAAGGCGGCAGTCAAAGTGGCACGCGAGTCCGAGACGGGTCGAAAAGCCATAGGGGCGCTTCGTACCTTTGGCAAGAAGGCACTCGACGCGATGGCTCTTGAGGACGACGATGACAAGTAGCCTCTTCCGCCCCTCGGCGTTCACTCTGCAGCGTATACTGGGAACGCGGTCCCCGTTCTGAGATCGCACTGGACCAATCACTCGGGAGTGTCTCGATGTCTCGAAGATTCAAACCTCTCACGCTCGACAGACTCGGCGCACTTCCGTTGCCGTGTGCGTCGTGTGTCTTCTGGGAGTCGGCTGAAGCTCTTGAACCCGTATGTGGGAAGGCGTGCGACGCCGATCTGCTGAGGGATTGGTTTGAGACGGTCACCTCCGAATGGGGCGAATGTGGCCGAGTGGCTGCCGAGGACGATGAGGTGCTCGGCTTCATCAAGTACGCGCCTGCTCGCTATTTCCCCCAGACCCATCACTTCTCGGGCGAGGTGGATAAGGATGCCGTTCTGCTCGCCTGCCTGCACATTCGCGACGATGCTCGTCGACGTGGTCTGGGGCAGGTGCTTCTGCAGACGGCTCTTCGGGATCTCGCGTATCGGGGCGAGCGCACGCTCTATGCGTATTGCTGCGCGTTCCCCGCGGACATGAGCACCATGCCCGTCGTCGGCATGGAGTTCCTCCTGCGACACGGATTCACCGTGCACTCGCCGCATCCGCGCTTTCCGTTGATGCGACTCGATCTGCGCGCGACACTGCCTTGGGCGGAGAATCTCGAGGCGGTATTGGAGTCGCTCCGCATACCATTGCGCAGACCGCAGGGTGTTCCAACGACCTTTTCCGCACCGGAGTGATGGGAGCCGCATGTCAGCTCAGGAAACGCCTCGCAAGCAAGGCTCCAAGGAGCGTGTTGAGCAGTTTCTGGAGGCACGTGGCCTCCATGAGGGGATCGTCCATTTCGATCAGTCCACCAAGACCGCGCAGATGGCCGCCGACGCCGTGGGGTGCGAACTCGGTCAGATCGTGAAGTCGCTGGTCTTCGTCGTAGACGACACGCCGACGCTTGCATTGGTCGCCGGTGATCGCCGAGGAGACACCAAGGTGATCGCGCACGAGATCGGTGGGAGCAAGGCGAAGTTCGCTGATCCTGAAACCGTGCGCGCTGCAACAGGCTATGCGATCGGTGGCGTGTCTCCATTCGACCTGCCGGACGAACTCCCCGTGCTCATCGACGACTCATTGAGCCGTTTCGAGATCGTGTATCCCGCTGCGGGCACTCCTTCGTCGGCTGTTCGCCTGACGCGACCGCAACTTCTGGAGATCAGCGGGGGCAGAGTCGCTTCGATCTCGCAGTAGCGTTTCTGCGGCTGGAGATCAGGCGTGTGTGACCGTGGGTGTCACGATCGCGTCGAGGGTCCTATCGTGCGGCTCCACAGGAACGCGTTCGGCCAGCTGCCCGTCGAAACAGATCCCCACGGTGTAGGCCTGCGGCATGCGTTCCAGGAGGCGGTCATAGAAGCCGCCTCCGTAGCCGACGCGTCCGCCGTGAGAGTCGAAGGCCACACCGGGTACGATCACGAGGTCCACCTCATGCGGTGCGACGGGCGGGGCTTGAGGGTGCGGCTCCAGGATGCCGAAGAGGCTCGGTTCGAGCTCGGACTCACCATCTATCTCATGGAGCGTGAGCACCCCTGGGCCTTCTACCCGTGGGTACACGACCCTGACCCCACGTGCGCGCAGTTCTCTGACTGCTGCGATCGGGTCGATCTCCTCGGGCGTGGAGCTGTAGACGAGTGCCGTTCGCACACCGATCACGCGAGGCAGGTCCAGCAGGCGCCAGCATGCTTCGGCGGAGAGCGATGCGCGCTGGAAGTCGGGGACGGACTGCCGGGCCGAACGAGCGCGCAGTCGGATACGAGCTTTCTCTCTGCTGGGATTGGAGTGAGGACTCATGTCAGCCCCATCCCAGAAGCGTCATGACGACGAGTGCGATGGTGAGAGCGGCGACCACGAGCACCGTGGCCCACGAGAATGCGTTGTAGACCGGCCCGCTCGCGTGGCGTCCCATGATTCGTCGGTCATTGGCGATCTTGATCATATAGACCAGGAGCACCGGCAGCAGGACTCCACCGATCGCCTGCGAGAAGACCATGATGGCGATGAGATTCAATCCGGGAATGAGGATGAAGGCGGCGCCGAAGACGATCACGAAGGTGTAGATGGCGTTGAATGCGGGAGCCTCCGACCAGCTTCGGTCAATCCCACGCTCCCAGCCGAACGCTTCGCAGATGGCATAGGCCGCGGTGAGCGGGAGCACGCACGCGGCGAGAAGGGACGCTGAGCCCAGTCCCAGTGCGAAGAGCGCCGTAGCGTACTGCCCGGCTACGGGCTCCAGTGCGAGGGCGGCTCCAGCAGCGTTCTCGATCGTGACGCCGGCGGGGTGCAGGACGGTTCCCGTGGTGACCACGATCGCCCATGCGATGACACCGGCGGCGACCGTTCCGGCGATCACGTCGATCCGCTGCATGGGGATGTCCTTCTCGGTCAAGCCTTTGTCGACCACATTGGCCTGCTGGAAGAACTGCATCCAGGGGGCGATGGTGGTGCCGATCGAGGCGATGACGAGCACGATGAACGCGCGCGTGGGGATGAATGTTGGGATCACGGTGGCGCGCGCGACCTCGCCCCAGTCCGGCTTGGCGAGGAACATGGCGGCGATGTAGGCGATGAACACCGCGGAGAGCGCCAGCAGGACCTTCTCCACGTTGCGATACGAGCCTCTGACGACGAGGAGCCAGACCACGAGCGCGGCGACCGGTACGGTCACGAAGCGGGATACACCCATGATGCTGGTGGCCGCGGCGATTCCTGCGAACTCCGAGACCGAGGTGGCCATGTTGGAGAAGAGCAGCAGCATCATGGCGAAGAGGGAGGGGCGCAGTCCGAAACGTTCACGAATGAGCGCAGCGAAGCCCTTACCGGTGACGGCGCCCATGCGACTCACGGTCTCCTGCACGAGTGCGAGTAGCAGCGTCATGATCGGGATCAACCAGAGTGTGGCATAGCCAAAGCTTGAGCCGGCGACCGAGAAGGTCGAGATTCCGCCGGCGTCGTTGCCGGCCATGGCCGTGAGCATCCCCGGTCCAATGATCGCGAGCAGGGTCATCAGTCGGTTGCGTCGCTTGGTCTCTCGGTCGGGTGTCATGGTTCAGCTCTCCTCGGCTGTTCGCGCGCTAGAAGCGCACGACCTCGAAGAGCCAGGTGGCAACGCCCAGATACGCGGCGATTCCCGCCAAGGCCACGCCTGCGGAGATGAGCATGCTCGGCGCGCGCCATCCCGTTCCGTCACGCTTGAGCGCGAGGTAGGGGAGTACGGCTCCGAGTGCGGCCATGAGCACCACGGTCACCGCGATCGCGACGGCAACGGAGACAGCCGCCTCCAGAGGGCGCTCGATAAGCTCGAGTACGCCGAACGCGATGAGACCGCTGACCGCGCCCAAAAGGACCCCGGCGACCATGTCGATGGCGAGCTGGCGCATGAACGGGGGGCGTTCGTCGACGCTTCCGGCATCGATCATGACGGCGAGCGAGTGGCTGGAGATGTCCTCGGCCATACGGATCACCAGGGGCAGGAACAGAACGACCGAGACGAACCCGGTGAAGTTGTCGGAGAAGATGCTCAGCAGAAGCGCCGCGCCAACACCCAAGAAGGCCCAAACGATGAGCCAGCCGGACTTCTGCCCCAGCCAACTCCAGGGTCCAGAGCTCGTCCATCGGCTCATGGACCCGGTGGCGAGCGCGAGGTCCTCGGCGGACTCCTCCTCCATGACCTCGAGAGCGTCGTCAACGGTGACTATGCCGATGAGGGCATCGTTCTCGTCGACAACGGGGAGGGCGAGCAGGTCGTACTTGCTCATCATCTCCGCGACGTCCTCTTGATCGTCGTCGACGCCTACCTTGAAGACCTCATAGTCCATGAACTCGGCGATGGGTGTGTCGGGTGAGGAAATGATGAGGTCTCGCAGGGAGATCACGCCGATGAGGCGATGCTCGTTCTCGACCACGTAGATGTAGTAGACGGCCTCGTGCTCGGCAGCATCGCTTCGAAGGTGGTCGATGACCTGCTGGACGGTCATGTCTTCGGTCACCGTGGTGACCTCCGGGGTCATGATGCCGCCCGCCGTCTTCTCCTTGTAGCCGAGCAGGCTCCGAACGGCCCGAGACTCGTTGACCCCCATGAGGTGCAGGAGAGCTTCAGCCTTGTCGTAGGGAAGGTCACCGATGATGTCCGCGGCGTCGTCCGGGTCCATCATTTCGAGAATGTCCGACGCGCGTTGATCGGTGAAGTCGTCGATGATGTCCGCCTGGAACTCGTCCTCGAGCTCGGAGATGGCCTCGGCGGCCTGCTCGTTGGCTAGGTGCGCGAACACTTTGCCGCGCTGCGAAGCGGAGAGTACCTCGAGGATGTCGGCCACGTCAGCGGGATGCAGTTCGTGCAGACGACGGTGGGTCACGGAGAGCTGGACATGAGACAGGTCACGATCCAGAAGGTCCATGTAGTTCCAAGCGATGATCGTCTCGTGGATCTTCTTTCCAAACAGGCTGGCAACGGAGACCGCGGCGCGTTCGACTGCAGGGGAGATGCCTCTCAGGATGCCGCGCAAACCCACTTCGGCGCCCAGTAGCCGCAACTCATTCTGAGATTCCGAGAGCTTGAGGTCGTTGACGCGTACGACCTTCTTGCCCTGAGTGTCCACGATCTGCTTATTGAGGAGGTCTCGGGCCAGGAGCACTTCGTCGGGCTGCAGGTAGGAGAAGCGGATCTTGGGTTGATCCGCCTTGAGGGTGATCGCGTCGTCATCGAGTGAGTCGACCCACTTGCGCCACGACAGCATGAACGGCGTCTTGTCGGGCCCCTGAAAGGCGAGAGAGGTGACGCGCGGAAACACCTCGCCGGTGGCGATGGCTATGTCGCTGATGGTGCCGATCTCGGTGCCCGAGGCATCGATGACAGGTGTACCCAGCATGCTGGTCAAATAGATCATGCGTTCTCCCTCCCAGGGGGCCGCTCATGTGACTCGAGCGGCGACCGCGGCGGGTCGTGTGGCGGGTCCGACCCGTCTCACCAGGAGGGGGTCGAACCTACGGACTTAATGGTGTCACTTAGGTCCTCATCTATTGACTACAGTCCTGACTCAACAAAAAGACCCCTGCCCGACGAGAGGGCGAGGGGTCGCATCTTCCGCACGCGCGGAACGACCTGCGAGGGCCTTGGCCTCTCAGGTCATATGCGCCCAGTCCCTCGTCGGAGGTTTTGGCACTGTACGACGTAGGATCCACCAGGATCCAGCCACCTTAGCCGCCCCCTTAAGCCGGGAGAGGCTGTTCTACCCATTGGCGTCTCTCGACATTTCCGGGCAGTGGCCTGTGTTCGTACAGGAGCCGCACCTTAACGGACGGAGCATTCCTGTGGTGTCAATTGCTCGCACGCGAGCGTGCTGATTGTAGGGGATTCGCAGGTCAGACGCAACAAACGCCCCCGGGCGTCTCTGAGCGGGTTTGAGGTTGAGCGCAAAGGGAACGAATTCGAGTGCGGGCGAGTTAAGCCCGCATTTGCCCTCGGGGGAGGGCGTGGGGGAGGTGGTGCCTCTTGATACTGCGCGTTCGTATCCGACGCAACTTCAAGGAGGTTACCAAGTGAGAAGAGTATTTATTGTCATGCTCGTGTTGAGCCTCGCTCTATTCGCGTCAGTCTCAGTGGCTTTCGCGGCGCTCGACACGGTGCACACACCCGGAGGGGAGTCTCAGAATCCGGCGAGCGATTCATCGCTCATGGAGACCGACGACCCTGGAGACTATGATCCGCTCGATCCCGGAGCTGACGGCTGTTCGTGCCACTTCGAGGTACTGGATCAGGTCAACAGCGCGCACGGTCTTTACACCCGGCCTGTTGAGACCACCGTCGACGACGCTTCGCGCAATCCGTACTTCGCAGATTTGCCGGGCGACGCGACGTTTGACCTTGATCCATTGCAGCCCAACGGTGTCGACTGGGTGTTCGGTGGGCTGAATGTGGGCGCCGAGCGTTACATCCACGATGAGACTATCGATATTGGCGGCACGGATGTCACCTATCCGCGCGTGGGCAACTACCAGTGGTGGATGGACTATCCAGAGCAGCAGCGCATTGGCTCGCCGATGCTCACGATTTCATCGCCTTGGCAGTCCTACACTCCCAAGAACTACTTCACGGGCACGCCAAACGTGACCGAGACCGCAACTGACTATGGTTGCATCAGGTGCCACACGTTCAACCCGGAGGTTGAGTTGGACGGCGATGGTCTGCCTACTGGCTATACCGTGGAAGAGTGGGGTGTCACCTGCGCCAACTGTCACAGTCGACCTGGTGCTGCCGCACACGGTCGCGGAGTGTTCTACAGTGGCGGACAGTGCGACATGTGCCACCAGCGCAACCCGGTCCCGGCCGACCCCGACGAGGGCGTCGATGGCCGCGTACAGCAACTGGACCAGAGGATTTGGGACACAGGTCAGTCAGGTAGACACCGTGACCAGGGTTTCGATATGAACAAGCCCAAGGTAGACGGCGGAGACCCGATTCCTGGTTCTGTTGAGAGCACTGGTGGAGCTGGGCACGGCCTCTCATGGGATGCCGTGGTTGGAGTCACATTCCCACCCACCACGCTCGAAGATCGCAGGTCCTGTGCAAGGTGCCACAGCTCCGAGGGTTACATCGCGCACCTTGAGGAGGATGTCGAAGTCCCGTACTTCTGGGACACGACCGTATTTGGTCTCGATGTCCGCCGTGAGGTCGATGTTGAAAATCTCTCAGGAGTTTCCTGTGTCACTTGTCATACATCACATGGGGCTCAGAACGAGCTTGACGTTACGGGCATGCGTGAGCCTGACATGTACGAGCAGTGCGCGGATTGTCACCGCTCGCAGCAGCTGGCCATGCTCGAGACCACATCCGATGATACGAAAATCGACTACAACGACTCACGCGTGAGCCATCCGACTCGAGAGATGTTCGAGGGTCGCGGCGGCTACGGCGCTGAGAATGAACCTTCACTTCACCTACTCGTAGGCGCGTATTGTCAGGTCTGTCACATGCCCATGAGCACAGGTGGGCCGGAGTACGACTCGAGCCACCTGTTCAAGACGGTCATGCCTGAGATCACACTCGACGGTGTCACGGTCGGGCAGAGGAACATCACACCCCTTGGTGTGACTACCACGACAGACAAGGCGTTCCCAGATGGCTCGTGCACTGGTTCCGGTTGTCACTTGGAGACCGACTCCACTCGCACGTGGCTCCAGGGAATCATCGAGACTCGTCAGACGGCGATCATCGATCGTGTTGACGCAGTCGAGGCCAAACTCGACTCGCTCGAACCGATGTTCTCCGAAGACGAGATGTGGATGAAGGCTCGTACGAACCTCAAGATCGTCATCAACGACGGTTCATGGGGCATCCACAACTACTACTACGCACGAGACCTGCTCAACTGGTCCGACACGACACTGAACTCCCTCATGGAG
>DFBG01000119.1 GCA_002367305.1 Actinobacteria bacterium UBA3086
CTCGTGGCCATTACGGCCATCGCAAGGAAGATCATCGTGCTCAACATCGACAAGTACGACCCGGTCACCATTATTGGGTTGGCAGCCATCGTCGTCGCCCTCGGCGTGGGCTACTACCTCGTCTCCAAGTTCGACACCGTCTCCTGTGACTGGGAGGAAGAGTGAGGCGCCTGTGCTTCGCGGTGACCTCAGTCTAGGGCGCCAGTCAGTGCTTCTCGGGTGGCTGGAGCGATCGCTTGTTCACCGCCGATGAACCGGTACTCACCTATCCAGTCGTGCCTCTCGGTGAGTGCTGCTATGACGGCCGGATCCGCACTTGACCCCCTTGTGAGCAGCATGACGGAGCTCGACCTAGCCTGAATGGGCCCGGCAGCAAGCGCGTCAGGGAAGTTCTCCCCGGTGGCGAACGCAACGCCGTTCCAGCCGAGTCCGTTCTCGACAGCGAATCGCGCCGTGGCAAGTGATGTCGCATAGCGATCGGAGCCGGAGAGTCGTGTTACGTGACCCGAGCCGAACCTCGTCTGAAGGGCTTGTTCGGTAGTGGCATTGATGGCGCTGTTGCCGCCCAGGATGACCACGTCGGTGACGCCTGCCATGTCCATGGTATCGATCGTCTCGGCAGATAGACCGCTGGGCCCCGCAAGGAAGGTGGGCCACCCCTTTGAGGCGGAGAGGGGACTCGCGCTGAGTGCGTCCGGGAACTGCAGGCCCGTGGCGACGAATGCCGTTCCATCGTATGAGCCAGCGTGGCCACGGATGACCTTCAAGGCCACATTGTTCGCTGTCTCGAACCTGTCGGATCCTGAGATCCGCAGAACGTTCTCGCCGCCGACGAGGCCCGCCACATCATCTTCGACAGACTGCGAAACGGCGCTCGTGCCCCCTAGGATGAAGACGAACTCCGGATCGAGTTCCTGAATGCGCGTTCTGACAGCCAAGGGGATGCTGTCGGGAAGTGTGGGCAACAGAATTCCGTCGTACACCCCGGCCAACGCTGCGCCTCCCAGTGCATCCGGCCAGTTCATACCGGTTGTCAGTACTACGGTACGGGGGGTCCTGACGCCATAGTTGCGACTGAGTTCAACCGCTGTCCCGAATCGGTCTGTGCCCATGAATGGACTGGGGTCTGCTGTTTCAGGAAATGCGCCTGTCACGGACCAGTCCAGTTGGTAGCCGCTAGATTCTGCGTCGCCAGCGGCGATCATCACGTGGTAGGTGCCACCACGCCCTCGAGGAACCCGGTATGTGAGGTCCAATGGGTAGGGTCCGGCAAGGGTCTGTGCGACCGCGGGCTCGATTGGCCAGTTCGGTGGGAGTAGCCAGAGTTCGAACTCTGTTCCGGGTGCTGCATTCAGCGAGACGTCGATCACATCGTCGCGTATCAGATCAATGGAGAAGCAGTCAGCGGCATCGCCCGAAGGATTGAGGGAATCAGTGAATGGACTTGCCGGCAGGGGAGCTCCGGGCACATGGTCGTCCTGCTGAGGTGGGCTTCCGTTCTCTGTCCACCACGACACCCCGTAGTCGCCCGTGCCCCCGTTGGACACCACCCCGATCATCCAGCGATCACCATCGGTTGACCGAACCCATCGATTGAGAGAGACGGGTTGTCCCGACGAGGTCGCGGTCCCCCTCGTACCCTCTCCGTCTGTGAGGATGACCGTGAACTCGGTCCCCGGCTCTCCGGTGAGCGTCAGTCCTATGGTGTCACCAACTTCGACGCCGTCGACATAGTGCCAGTCACATTCATCCGACTCCGCGTCGAGGGAGTCTGAAAGCAGCCCGGCAGGCATGGGTATTCCGGGGAAGAGGTCGTCACCATCGGTGGTCGTGACATCGAGGGTGTAACCACCGGAACTGAACAGCGCGGCTGTGTCCAGATAGTAGGTCCCGCCTTGTCCTAGCGGAACAGTGTAGGTGAGCGAATCAGTGCGGGTCTCGCTTTCGCCGGCGGCAACCGCTCCTGTGAAGAACTCAGTGGAACCTGCTGGGTAGAGCCATAGGCCGAAGTTCGTACCCGGATCCCCAGTGAGGTCGGCAGTGATGGTGTCTCCTCCACTGAGCTCGATCCTTCGCAGGTCATGGGCATCGGCGACCTTGTGCAGTCGATCCTCGAAGTGCTGCTGGCCTAGGATGGTTCCGGGGAAGGCGTCGTCGGGCTCAATCATCAGACCTGGCCCAACACTCTTGTATACGCCGTAGGAGCTGTCGGACGTCCACGTCTGCAGCCAAAGAAAGTAGGTGCCACCCCGCGATAAGGGAACTGTGTACTCGAGCGAGCGGGGGTACTCACCGGTGAGTGAGACGGCAACGGCATCGGAGAGGTCCTCGAAGTCCCACGGCAGGAGATACGCCCGGATGTCCTCGGCGCTCCCTCCGCTTACATCGATTTGAACTGTCTCGCCCGCCTCGAGCTGGAAGTTATATATATCCCACGGGTCACTTGCAAGCGTCAGGTCACCGTTGGTCCATGAGCCGTCATAAGCCCTTCCGGGCAGAACGTCATCGGAGTCGACCGAGTCTTGGATGCCGAGCGCGATGGGGTGCCCGGTGCCGTCATGGAACATGGGATTCTGATACTTATCGTCGAACATGCCACTGTAGCCCCACGCCTGATACCTGATCACACGCGGTGAAGCCCAGCGAAACGCCTCTTCGGCACTGACGGCGCCATCGTTGTCCAGGTCCGCTTCCGACTCGGACAGCGCGCGTGTGAAGTAGAAACTGAACACCGAGGAGTTCAGTTTCTCGTACCTCCAGCTGAGTTCATCCTCCTGAGATGAGGTGACGACCTGGATTCCCGGACCACTGATGTCCGAGAACGGAGACACATCTGTGGTGATGGACTCAGGCTCGAGTTCGTCATCGATATGGCCACCGCTGTGGCAGGCGTCGACGACCACGACGATGTTCTGCGATTCGAGTCTATCCAGCAGTTGGCGCAGGGTGTCGTCCCGAATGTAGCCGTCCCATGCGCAGAGAACCTCATCCAGCCCGTCATCCTCATCCAAAGGTGCGGCGTCGGCCACCACACCACCATGACCAGTGAAATAGATGAACACGGTGGAACTCGATGATTCCAGGGGATCGAGCCAGTCGGTGATTGCCCTCGCTATTCCGTCCACGTGGGCGGCATTGTCCTCAAGGTGCAGGATGTTCTCAGGCAGAAACTCGCAATCGTCTATGAGCGTCTGCACGATTTGGTCATCGGTATCGGCTACCCAGGACCTATCCTGGGTGTCCCCCGGGTAGTCGGCGACGCCAATCACGATCGCATAGCGATCGCTCGCCGCAAACGCACTCGGTGGCTCGGTGAGGATCGGGGCTGCTGACAGAAGCAGCAGGCAGGCGGTCACGCTGAGGAGTAGGTTCCGAGGAGTTCTCATGGGACCTCCCAAAGGGGGTGAGCCGAGAATCTCAGTATACCCAAGAGACGCATGTGGCTCAGGCGCCGCAGAGGGCGATAGCCTGAGCCAACTAAACTAAATTTCCCTAAGTTTGCTTCAGTTCTATTCAGATTGGCCGATATTGTAAGAATGACGCTCAATAGGGATGCGTCTACTGGTGCATGGGGGTTAACTGAATATGGGCGATCCGGAACAGTCGGCCAGTGATTCACATGGCGAATCAGGAATAGTAGCGGAGGCAGTGTGGCGCCGACGCGTCGTGATCGCATTCGTTCTCGGGTTCCTGCTCGGGGGACTCAGTCTCGGTCTCTTTCTCACATATCTGCCCAGCCCGAACGTTCGGGCATCCTCCACGGACAAAGTCGTGGTTGTCGAGGTCGCGAGTGAGGCGACGAATACGGTCGTTCCTGAGAGCGGAGAGCTCGTCCAGCCGCTCTATCGGATACTCCACGACACGCCGGTCGACTGCTCGACGTGTCATCTCCCCGGACACCTCATGTTGGCCCCTTGCAAAGACTGTCACACCAGTTACAAGAACGGCTGGGTGACCGTTCACCCGAGATACACGAACTGCAGCTCCTGTCACTCGAAACCGAGCGATCACTACCCCGGTACCTGTTCCATATGCCATCGGAACACAGGCTCGTTCCGCGATGTCAGCTACATGCATGACAGCAACGCGGTGTGTGCCGGATGCCACACGCCGGGGCACGATGACAAAGGCGAGGACTGCTCCACATGTCACCCGAATCTGGGGACTGACTGGCGCTTCGTCCACGAGGATCGACTCGACTGCGGGTCCTGTCATGATCGTCCCGAGAACCACTATGGATACAGTTGCGAATCCTGTCACGTCCCACCGGTCGCGGATACCCCCTCATGGGGCATTGGCTGCAACGTCTCGGGATGCCACACCTCTGAGCCGATCGACGCACATGTCCCCGATGCCGCGAACGATCGGTGCATTGGCTGCCATGACGCGGGTAATCTGGCAAAGATCCACTTGGACGCAAAGCAGACCGCCCCTGACGGCACCATGCATGTCTCATGCCTCGTCTGTCACGACCCTTCGGCGCAGCCGATCACCAAGGACTGCGCGGTCTGCCATGCTGACAAGGGTCCCGATCATGGCAACCTGGAGATCATCCACATGTCGACTCCTTCGGATGAGACAGTCGAGGTTCTGGGTACCGTTTACGGGCCCTTGGAATGCTCGTCCTGCCATGCACTGCAGATCGTCACCGAGCACGGTCGTCCCACGAGTTCCTCCGTGTTCAAGGAATGTACGACCTGCCATCCGAACCCACGGCAGAGCTTCGGCGCCTGGGAGAAGGGCTGCGTCCAGAGCGGTTGCCACGGCACTATCGGGGCCTACCCGCAGCATGGCGAGATCGACGCGGCGCACACACCACTCCCGGAGAACGTGAACTGCGCCGGCTCTCGGTGCCATGGAGGCGATCTTGCGTCGGTGCACGCCGGGACCGCCATCGAGATGCCACTTGAGGGGACCACGAAGAGCTCGTGCATGATCTGTCATGACGACGAGACGGTCCCAACCGACAAGAACTGCAACAGCTGCCATGACGGAAAGACCGATGCGGACGGCGATGTCGTACTGCACGGATTCAAGGCCGAGAACCATCTGGCTAATCCGGCTGACGACCATATTCTCTTCGACAGCATCGACTACGGGTCGTTCGCGTGTGACGCCTGCCATGAGATGGCCATCGATGTTGAGCACGAAAAGACGACCTCGAGCAGTACAGGACAGACGTGCGTGAACTGTCACGATCTACCCAGGGACAGCTTCGAGACCTGGGACAAGGGCTGCGTCCAGGGCGGTTGCCATACGTTGGCGACGCCCCAGGAGCAGCATGTGGAGGCCGAGTCCGATCACCAGGTGACTGCCGATGAGGCTGCCTCGTGCGAGACTGCCGGCTGTCACGCGGGTAACCGGGCCTCTCTCCATCTGAGCGCTGAGACTACGGTCGGCGTGGAGCCGCGAATATCATGCATGGTGTGCCATGGAGACGGTGTTCCCGCTTCGGCCACGTGTCCCGACTGCCATACGGTGGCTCACGCCGAACCCGACCACACACCCGGGCGGGCCAGTTGTCAGCTCTCCGGATGTCACGATCAGACGGTCGAGGATACGCACGGGGTCTGTGACAGGTGTCATTTCCAGCCGACACCACTGCCCGATGACACGGATTGTCTGAACTGCCACACCATAAAGACGGAACACGAGGCGGCGGATGCGCTGCACACGGGAGACGTCACGGGGTCGAATTGGCGTAGCAGGTGGAACCCCACCTGCGGAGGTGTCGGTAACTATGACTTCGTCGGACTCTGTCATGACGTGGCCAATGTGATGGATCTCCACGTGAACATGCACGACGGGTCGGATGGGTGCCCCACCTGTCATGACGGGGCGGTTGCTCCCACCACTACCTGTGTGACCTGCCATCAAAAAAACAGCGCTCCTGCGAATGGGGTAGGGCTTGGGTTCACCTCGTACATGCATCACAACAACAACAAGTTCGTGGCAGATCAGCTCGAGGTCGCCGAGGGCTCGTACTACACCACCGCACCAGTGAGCGGATGGGACGACACTGTCACCAACTACGACTGCCAGTTCTGCCACTACAACTTCTTCCTCTGGGGAGGAAAACCTACTCCCCCCGAGCCGAGAAGTCCGTACGCGGGCGACTCCATGTGGTATGCGGGACTTCGGTCAGTTGCGGGTGCAGCGAAAGACACCACACTCGGTGTCGGAGTGTTCTCTGCGACCGACTCGCTCGAGTTGGAGTACATGGTGAACTATCAGACGTATGCGGGATATGACTACGGATACTCGGAGGTCACCACCGACAGCGTCACTTGGATCACCGTTCCGGGGAACATCACATCGGCCGACCCCGTGAGCTCCCGTCACCTAGGGAACGGCATCGAGGGAGACTCAGGTGGGTGGGTGCGGGCGACCTTCGATCTCTCGGCCTACGCAGGGCAGGACATAGAGGTCAGACTGCGCTACAAGACGAGCTACTACGGTACGTCCCTCTTCGGCTATGCCGTCGACGACATAGTGGTGAGGGATGCTAGCGGGACACTGTTCAGCAACGATGCTGAGTCCGCTGATATGCCGACTATGTACTGGCGACGTACGGGGAGCTATCCTCCCGCGTACCTCCCGGACGACCCGAACAACTGATAGGCGTGTGGGGCCCACATAGTGGGCCCCACCGCTATACTCGGCATGTGAACATTCGAGGGCTCAGAAAGTACGTGCTGCTCGCCTGCGGCTGGTTGTCGTTCGGGCTGGGCATTGTCGGCATGTTCCTGCCGATTCTGCCCACCGCGCCATTCATCCTGCTGGCCGCCGCATGCTTCATGCGCAGCTCGGAGTCGCTCCATCGCTGGCTCGTTGAGCACCCGACGTTCGGCATCCACATCAAGGACTACCTGGACGGCCGAGGCCTTCGGCGACGGTCCAAGGTGGTGGCACTTCTCACCCTATGGGCGAGCGTGTCCGTATCCGTGCTGCTGCTCGTGCCGCTCTTGGCCATCGACATCGCGATAGTCGTCATTGCCGCAGCGGTCACCGTTTACATCCTGCGGTTGCCCACGTGCGACGAGTTCGCTCCTACTCGGTGACGGCGCCGCCCGCCGAGTAGTCGTAGCCGGATCCCAAGAGGCTGTGCGGGATCATGTAGATGGCGAATGTCGCGATGCCGGCGATGGCGATCGTGCGGTTGGACCACACGCCACCCTTTCGGCTGCCGGTGTTGAAGAACACGGCGATCAGCCAGAGGACGAGTTCGACCGTCACCTTGTTGTCGGTGAGGTCCCATCCCATGGGTACACCGGCCCACAGCACGCCGAATGCGTATTTCTGCATGATCGGGCCGAACACGAATCCGCCGAGCAGGAGAGTCACCAAAGCGGCCCACATCATCCAGATCGGCTTTCCGTTGGGGCGAAGTGCCTCGAGGGCTGCTCGGATACCCAGAAGCATCGACAGCATGATGCAGATGACGTGGGGAAGGACCACGGTGAGCATGGGCATGTCGCCGCGGTAGCGCGAGACGATCGCTTCGCCTCTGCCGTCGTCGATGACGTACTCCTGCCCATCGAACTCCATGTGCACGAAGTAGGCGTACTTGCCTGCCATCTCGCTCAGCCCCGGGAGCTCGGCTGCGAGGAGCTCTACCTCTTCGGTCTTGCCCATGCTCTCGAGTTCGACGGTCGTGAACTCCATGTCGATGATCTGCGGTTCGTCATCGGAGTTGACGCGCCAGTACTCCACGTATCCCGTTGCTCCGTCAGGGGCGTCGATGCCGACCACGAGCGGCTCGTCCAGGACGCGGCTCCGGATGAACTCATACTCGACCACTTGGCCGTCGTTGAGTTCGAGCTCTCCGGAGAGGGGGTCATAGGGGTCGTTCTCGTAGACCACATAGAAGCCCGCGATCGTGATCGCGATGATCCAGAGGATCAGTGAGGTCATCTTGGGGTGGGCCGTCATCCAAGTCTTCACGCGTCGTCACGCTCCCTGTGCTCGAGGCCATGAGTGTGGAAGGAAGTTCCACGCGGAGCATCGTATCATTTGGGCTCAGGTGAGCCGATCGACATCGATCTGCGCACCCATGGAGCATCAAGGAGGGCCGCCCCGTTTTCGGAGCGACCCTTTTCATCAAGCCACGTCTAAGGCCTATCTCTTCAGCGTGTCACTGTCCTTTGGGAACTTGGAAGACAGCTCCGTCGCGGTAGACCAGGCAATCCTTTCCTGTTGCACAGCCGCAGGGATCATCGCTCACGAGGTGATGACCTCCGCCGCAGGAACCTGTGGGACACTCTTCCGTGAAACCGAGGCGAATGGCCTCGGAAGACAGATTGTTCGGAACCGTGTATCCCAGCCTGTCGTTGTATACGTTCATGGTGGGAAATTGTTCTGATGGTGTACCCGGCTGGGGGTCACTGTGTGCTGGTGCAATGCCGGTCGCTGCGATGGCAACGACGACGAATGTGAACAAAAGGGCTGCCGTGGCGATCGAAATCGCCCGTTTCATGCATATCACCCCCTTTCGGGTGTGGTGACAGCACCATCTATTTTCCCACCGTACAAGGGGGCAAACAGCCAGAAACGCCCTGTCAGATACTGCGTCCGATTGCGTCGTCATGGGCATACTTCAAGTGACGAGTCCTACTCGCCGATGCACTATTTGCGGTCGGATTGCGATCGCATGAGGAGAGTCCATGGATGCCTATACACCCATAAAGGGCAAGTGCACTTGGTGGCGGGAGTGCCTCAAGGAAGATGACCGCTACGACATCATGATCAAGGATGCCGACAAGCGAATCGATTGTTCATGCTTCGTCGAGGGCTTCGTCTGGCAGTTCCCCACGTCAGAGGTGCCGCCGGACTGTCCCAAGAATCGTTCGTGTCGCTACTACATCCGTCACGGCTGACACGCCCCAGACATCCGCATGAGCGCACGAGTTGGATTACGCGTATACTGGCGCCATGCGATTTGAAGAACTCGGCCTCGGGCGCGATGCGCTCGATGGCGTGGAATCTCTCGGCTACGAGGATCCAACACCCATTCAAGAACAAGCAATTCCCTACGCGCTCCAAGGGCGCGACGTTCTGGCGTGCGCGCAGACCGGCACCGGCAAGACCGCAGCGTTCGTGCTGCCCATTCTGGATCGCATCCCTGTGCGCGGGGCCGTTTCCGCTCTGATCGTGACGCCCACACGAGAGTTGTGTGTGCAGATCGAGCAGGTTGCCGAGACCGTTGCCGCCAAGACCGGCCATCGTGTCGCCGCTGTGTATGGTGGCGTGGGTTACGAGCCGCAGATCAAGCGTCTCAAGAAGGGCGTGGATCTCGTCGTGGCCACTCCCGGTCGCCTCTTGGATCTTCAGCGCCGAGGAGACCTCGATCTCCGGAGCGTCTCAGTGCTCGTTCTCGATGAGGCCGACCGCATGCTCGATATGGGCTTCTGGCCGGATGTGCGCAAGATCCTGAGTCTGATCCCCAAGAAGCGGCAGAACCTGCTCTTCTCTGCCACGTTGGATGAACGCGTACTCCGCGTCATCGGCGATACGCTCAACGATCCGGTCAAGGTGGATGTCGCTCCTGCGGCCACGCCGGTCGAGAATATCGAGCAGCGTGTCTATCCGGTCGACGCGTCACAGAAGGTCGAACTGCTCGTCGCCATGTTCAAGGAGTGGGACGAGTACCTCGCCATCGTGTTCACGCGCACCAAGCAGCGCGCCGATCGTGTCGAGCAGGCGCTTGAGGCCAGTGGTGTTCCCTGCGTC
>DFBG01000059.1:0-2602 GCA_002367305.1 Actinobacteria bacterium UBA3086
GGCTCCCCTGTCGAGATCGATGGCGCGATCATCACTGCGAACGGTCCCGCCGCAGCGCACGACTTTGGAATGGCAATCGCGGATGCGATCGGTCTCAACTGACGATCTCCATCCGTTCCGCACCAAAACGAACACGGGAGGATTTACATGAAGCTCTACCGATGCCGCATCTGCGGCGACACCTACCTCGGCTCAGAAGCCCCCAGCCACTGCCCGTTCTGCGGCGCACACCGCGCGCTCATCGTCGACACCACGGAGTTCCCCTCCGGCATCAATGACGTCCAGCCGACGGAGTCCGAGCTTGCGGACCTGAACGCATCCATCGAGCTTGAGCGCGCGAACACAAGGTTCTATCTGGGTATGGCACTGCGCAAGGAGAATGAAGCTCTGTCCTCCGGCTACAAACGTCTGGCCAAGGTAGAGGCCGAGCACTGCGGAATCTTCTGCAAGCTCGCCAAAGTAGCCAAGCCCGCCGACCTCATGGAGCCGGGTGAGACCTCCGGTGACTGGAAGACCGACATAGAGGAGTCGCTGGGCCGTGAGAAGCGCGCATCGTCGCTCTATGACGAGTTCGCTGCTCGTGCCACCGGCGAGCGTCTCAAGGAGGTCTGGGAGGCCATAAGCGCCGTAGAGGCCGATCACATCGAGCTCGACAAGGTCGCACTGACGCTCGTCGACTAGATCGCACCTGAGCAGGAACGCTCGCGCTCGACCGAATCCACACACGAAGGGCCCGGGACAACACCCGGGCCCTTCTGCATTTCATTCACTCAGTGGCACACAACACCGTGACGAAGGCTACAGCTCCTGCCCCCGGAACAACAGTACCGCGCCGCCCACACACAGCAGGATCAGAGCGATCGTGGTCACCACGGGCCACATAAGTGCGACCTCCTCGCCCATGATCACGTTGTCGCCGAAGTCCATGAGACCTGCGACCGTGTAGTCGCGCGCCGGTCCCCAGAGCGAGAGCAGCGATATCACCAGAAACGCCCCGAGCCCCGCACCCGCGGATCCCGCCTGTGACTTGATCGCCACGCTGAAGAGCAGGGTGATCGCGATGAACACTAGCCCCAGCAGGCCGAACAGCACCGTCGACAGGACGAAGTCGCCAATGTGCGTGCTGTCGAACATCACCGCGGTCAGCCCGATGCAGACAGCGGCCCCGATTGCGGCAGAGACCAGGAACAGCACTGAGTTCGATATCGCCTTGGCCACAACGAACGCGCCGCGCGAGACCGGCTTAGTCAATGCCAGGATCGCGGTTCCGTTCTTGCGCTCTCCGGCGATGGCCCCGGCGGTGACGATGATGATGGCGAAGATGCCCATCTGGATCGCATTGCCCCAGAACTGCAGGTAGGAGTCGGTGGTCACCGGATCGGGAATCTCGAACACGTATCCCGGTGTGTCGCTGGCAACGGACTCGAGCAGTGCGGGCGTGATCTTGGCGAAGATCGGGCTGATGATCGCCACGACGATCATGATCGCGGGCAGCACCCACAGGCGCCACGTGCGCAGGATCTCGCGGAACTCCTTGTTCAGGAACACCAGGAATCCATGCATCACTGCTCACCCCCGACCAGTCCGACGAAGACGTCTTCGAGCGTTCGCTCCTCGTCGGCCATTCTCACGAGTCCTACGCCACGCTCGGCCACGAGAGCCGGAACACGCAGCCTAGCGACGTCCAGATCGCTCACCAAACAGTGGATGCGAGCGCCGTCCACCGTGCATTCACTCGCCCACTCCTCGCCATTCAGGGCACCGACGAACCCCTCTGTGTCAGCGGTGACCTCAACAGCGATCCGACAACCGACACCCTCACTCTTGAGCTCGCCTATGGGTGCCTGCCGAACGACCCGCCCGCGATCGAGGACGGCGATGTTGTCGCATACACGCTCAACGTCGTTGAGGATGTGCGTTGAGAAGAACACCGTCGTCTTGCCCTTGAGAGCCCCGATCATCTCCAGAACGTCCTTGCGGCCCATGGGGTCGAGCGCGCTGGTCGGTTCGTCGAGCATGAGCAGACGCGGTGCGTTGATGAGCGCCTGCGCGACGCCCAGTCGCTGCTTCATGCCGCGCGAGAAACCACCCACCTTGGTGTCCACGTCAGTGAGACCCGCAAGGTCGAGAAGTGATTCCACCCGTGCGGCGAGCGGTCCGTCGGAAAGGCCGAACAGACGCCCAGAGAACCTGAGGAACTCGCCTGCGGTCATCCATGAGTAGTAGCCGGGCACGTCAGGCAGAAATCCCATGTCCGCACGCGCCAACCTGCCTTCGGTCTGAGTGTCGTGCCCAAAGATCGTGGCGGTGCCGGCGGTCTGATTCGCGAGACCGGTCAGGATTCTGAGCGTGGTGGTCTTTCCCGCGCCGTTGGGCCCCAGAAAGCCGAACACGGATCCCTCGGGTACGTCCAGATCGACCCCGTCGAGGGCGCGAAAGTCACCAAATGTCTTGGTGAGGCCCCGCAGTTCGATAACGTTGGACATCAGCGGTCACTCCCGCCATAGAGCGAGTCGACCGCGCGCTGGGTCTTGTCGGCGTCCACGGCGCTTGGTGCACCTGCGTCATCCACCACGGCCGGGATGCGCCCGGCGACGAAGTA
>DFBG01000059.1:2686-4756 GCA_002367305.1 Actinobacteria bacterium UBA3086
CGCTTGATGAGGTCGATGAGACCCCAGATCATCACTGCGAGCTGTGCGACCGAGAGCACCACGATCGCGATGACGACACCCGAACCAAGTTCACTGATTTCCATGACTCTTCCTCTCCTCTTTGACCAAGCTCTAACCCCGGTCCAATTCCTGACTCATACCTAGCCGCGCGTATCCCACCAACATGGCGAACGGTATCCCCATGATCGGAACCAGCAGTCCGAACACCATCGCAACCGGGTTGGCATTCTCCAGCTCAAAGATGCTCATCGAATATATGAGCACCCCAATCATCTGCAGCGATGCCGCGAATGCGCAGATGATGATTCGGCTCAACTTGCTCTCGCGACTGAAATACCCCCAGAGTGCCCAGAGGTATGGTGCGAGTACTCCCACTCCCGACAGCGCTAAAAGCGTGTCCTTCGAGGCCCAGTCGTCGGCTGCACCGGAGGGTCCCCAGTGAGACGGAACCTGCGCAGGCGCGCCACCGTGCTTCCACGCCCATATGCCGACGAACAGAGCCAGCAGACTGCTGGGCACGGCCAGCGCGATCCACATGACCCGGTCTGGCACGGCCTCGAACGGCTCGTCGCCGTCATCTGCATGCAGTAGACCCATCTTGACTGCCAGTCCACCGAAGTTGATCGTCCAGCCGACGCCGAAGACCTTGGGGACGAGCACCTTGGGGTTGGATGTGTCCCACCAACGACTGCGCACGCGAGCGGTCGTCGGCATGCGCAGTTCGTACGGAACGCCCAACAAGCGTCCGGTGACAGGCAGACGTACTTCCTTGCCATCGCCCAATGCTTCTTGAACTGCCGCAGCGTACTCGGACGGCGTGCCGAATTCCGCGAGTGCGGCCGTGACATCGTCCGCGACGACATCGCTCAGGAGTGCGTCGGCCACGTGCGCCACGACCTCCTCGACGATCTCGTTGGACGTGACTGCAGGTAGAGACCGTAGTTCCATGCGCAACTGGCCTATCCATGAGTCCAAGGGCCCGCGTGCTGCAGCAGGCAATGCCGCCATCATCGTCTTTATGTCAGTCATTTCGACACCTCCTTGAGCACCTGGTCGACGGCACCTGAGACCGACTCCCATGCCATCATCATCTCGTCCAACTCCGCACGACCCTTGAGTGTCAGGGTGTAGTACTTTCGCGGCGGGCCGACGGGTGACTCACGCCACACTGAGTCGATCAGCCCAGCCTTATTGAGGCGGCTCATGAGCGGATACACCGTCCCCGCGCTGATCGCGAGCGCCGGATACGCCGAGAGCTTCTCAACAAGTTCGGAGCCGTACGTCTCCTCCGAATCCAGCAGGCCCAGGATCGCCACCTCGATGACTCCCTTGCGGATCTGTGAGATCCAACTATCCTTCTCAGCCACGATGTGGCCACCTCATTCGGTCCTGCGCCGCACGTGCTACGGCAACGCTAACGTGCATGACATGGTTCATGGTAGCGCATGGTTCCTTGTGTTGCAAGGTACCATGTCTAGTACTGTACCCATCTGTCAAAATCCAATCAAGTGGATACAAGGTGGATACGCGAGCACAGGTCAGCTAGGCAACTCCAGCGGTGCGTCCGAACACCTCGAGATAGTCGGGCGTCAGCCTGTCGAACGTGAAGCGCTCGGCGAGCGCCCTCCCCTGCTCCGGTGCGGGCGGATCGAGCACAAGGGACCGCAGCATAGCGGTCAGCTGCTCGTCGGAACTGTACAGATTCTCCTCCGGATAGATCTCCGGGTAAGCCAATCTCTTGGGTACTACGGGATAGCAGCCCGAGTACGCCGCCTCAAGCATGGCCAGGCCAAAGAACTCGTTGTGCGCAGTGGATACCGCAATGTCCGCGCTGGCCAGCAACGTGGCGTAGTCGGCACGGCTCTTGGGCTCGCCCATATGCATCAGACGATCGCCCAGGAGCTCCTCTGCCTGCGAAAACACCTCTGGTCGGTCCCTGAACGCCTGCCCGGCGACTGCGACTTCGAAGTCGAGCCCCTCGGCGGCCAACTGGCCTACTGCAGCAAAGAACGACTCCGGGTTCTTGTCATGTTCCCACCGATGAGGCCA